>JANPCA010000411.1:0-10302 GCA_031430715.1 Hyphomicrobiales bacterium
GCGTCCTCGCCGAAGAAGGTTTTGGAGCCGGTGAATTCGCTGCGGCCGCGCTTCTCGATCGTCACATTGCCGTCGATGACGAAATAGAGCTTGTCGAGGCGCTTTCCCTCCCAGGCGATGGTGCGGCGGGTGGGCGCCATCTCGAAGCGCCCCGCCCGGACGAAGTGGCGGAACTGGCCGGGTGTCAGATCCTCCAGCAGGCGGAACAGCTTCCGCTCCTGGCCGCTCAGGCTGAAATGCATGCGGTCGGCGAGGATCAGGCCGATCATCCACAGGTTCACGACGGTGAACATGGTGCTCCAGAAGATACCGCCCCAGAGCGGCACGTCGGGGGCGAAATAGAAATAGAGCACGTAGACACAGTCGCCGGCCACGATGAGGCCGCGCAACGCCAGCTGGCTGCGGAACAGGAAGCCCGCCAGATAGAGGAGAGCGCCCGCATGCACGATGTTGCCGCTGACCGCCAGATCACCCAAAAACTCCGGCACCATCGGCCCGCCGCCACTCAACCGTTTCACAAGGCGGCAAGTTTGAAGGGGCGGCGATCACTTGTCCAGACGTTTGGACTTTCCCTTGGGTTTCGGCGCGCGGCCACGCAGAGCCGCACCCCAGGCGATGCGGCACCATTCGGTCATGGCATCGGCATCGTCGAGGCAGCGCTCGGGGCTACGCCAATAGGACATGACGGTCTTGCCGCCGTGCTTGGTCTGATAAGTAAAGGGTTGCAGATCTTCGGCCTCGAATTGAGCGCGATTTTCGGCATCGGCCTTGAGATAAAGTGCCTCTTCAATCACCAGCGCGAAGATCAGCCCGTCGCGGTAAAGCCCGGCGCCGCCGAACATGCGCTTATGCGTGACATCGGCGAAGCCCGCCATCTGCTCTTTCAGAAAAGCGATGAATTCCGCCGAGGCGGCCATGGCTCAGGCGGCACCCGCCGTGGCATTGGCCGCGCGCTGACGCAGCAGATACCAGACGATCAGAACGCCCACCGCCTTGCTCAGCACTTCCGTCGAGAAGGAAGCCGCCGTCAGGAAGCCTGCGAGCGACAGGAAGGAAATGGTATCGAGCGGCACGGAGACAAGGCTCGAGACCAGGATGCGGCTTTGCAGCGGGCGTTTGGTGAAGGAATAGATGGCCCAGTCGGCGGTCTCGGAAATGGCAAAGGCGGTGAGGCTGGCCAGCGCCAGGAAGGGATCGACCATGTACCAGGTGATGATGCCGGCAACGAGCGTCGCCAGCAGCACCTTGTGGCCCATCTCGCGCTGGGCATAATCCCTCAGCACAAAGACGGCACCGACCAGCAAAGTCGCCAGATAGAGATCGCCAAACGGCGTGGCCAGCGGCGGCACCACCACGAACAGCCAATTCACCAGAACGATGGAGAGAATGTAAGTGATGGTCCACATGGCTGCTTATCCGGTGATTTCGGCGGGCGTGAATACCTGGGCGATTTCGATTGCGGCGTTCTCGGCCGAATCCGAACCATGCACCGAATTGGCCTCGATCGATTCCGCGAAGTCCTTGCGGATGGTGCCCGCCGCGGCATTGGCCGGATTGGTGGCGCCCATGATGTCGCGGTAGCGGGCAACGGCGTTGTCGCCTTCCAAGACCTGCACGACGACCGGCCCCGACATCATGAAACTGACGAGATCGTTGAAGAAGGGGCGCGCCTTGTGGACGGCGTAAAAGGCCTCGGCTTCCGCCCTGCCCCATTGCAGGCGCTTCTGGGCGATGATGCGCAGGCCCGCAGCTTCGATTTTGGCGTTGATGGCGCCGGTCAGGTTGCGCCTGGTGGCGTCCGGCTTGATGATCGAGAAGGTGCGTTCGCTGGCCATGAGATCCTCTGTACTGCTCTGAAATGCGTTGGGCCGCCGTATAGCGGCGGCCCAATACCGTTGCAAGCCTGTGTAATTCTACTCGTTCAGGGCACCGACCAGCGCGGTGATCCGGGCAATCGACACGCGGCGGTTCTCGGCCTCGGCCTCGGGCGTCGGAATCTTCAGGTATTTTTCGCCGAAGCCCACGGTTTTCAGATTCTCCGGAGGGATGATGAAATAGGTGATGAGTGCCTCCTTCACCGCGGCGGAGCGTTCGCGCGACAGGGCGAGATTGGCGGCATCGTCACCCACCGCGTCGGTATGGCCCTCGATCATGAAGACTTCGCCGGGATGGGCGGCGAGAATCCGCTCCATGATCTCGGCGATGCGGTCGAGATTACCGACCTCCTCCTCACGCAGGAAGCCCTCGCCGAAGCCGAAATGCACGGTGTCGATTTCAATCCGCGCCACCGCATCGCGGAGATCGGGGCTGGTCTCGACCTCTTCGACCGTATAGCGGCGGCTGACGGCGCGGCGTGGCGGGCTCACGAGAATTTCCTCGATCTCGTCATCCGCGGCCTCCGCGGCGAAGATGGCGCGCGGCGGCGGCGCGCGGTTGGGCTCGAAGTTCAGGCCGATCTGGATCTTGAGCTTGCCGGTGTTGACACCGACGACCAGGTCCTGCTGGCGGCGGCGGCGCTCGGTCAGCATGCGGTCGCGCAGGAAGGCCCGGTCGCGCTCGAGGAAACCGCGCCATTCGAGGCGTTCACGCTCGCTGTAGCTCTTGTCGTTGATGATCACCCGGAAGACATCGACGCGGCGGCGCAACTCGCCGTCCTTCAAATCCTTCGATGGGCGGCGGTCGGCGGCCACGGCCTTGATGGCGTCCTTGTTCACGGCGCTGGCGGCGCCATCGCCCGTGGCGCCCGGATCGATGGCCGCCAAATTGTTCTGGCCCGTTCCTCCGGCCTTGGCGACGCGGCCACGCAGCACAGTTTTTTCGGCGGCAAGCTTGGCACGGAGCGCCTTGCGGCTTTCGGGGCTCACCTCCTTCGAGGCAAGAAGCTCGCGCATCGAATCGAGGCGGGCGCGCCCATCGGCGTTGGACATGGAGGAAACATCGGAATTGTCGGCGATGAGCGCCTTGGCCTTCTGCTCTCCTCCGGTGGAGGCGGCAGGCGGCGCGGTGGCCTCTTCGTCCGGCAATGTTTCGTCCATGCCGCTGCCGTCGGTATCGCTCACGGGTTCGCCGGTCATGGCCTGGCCCGCCTTGTCCTTGCCACGCTTATGAAGCTCGGCGCGGCCGCCGCGCGCGATGTCCTTCAGTTTCTTGCGATCGTCCTTCGAAACGCCCGAGGACTTCATCAGGGCCATGGCTTTCCTGGTCTGCTCGCGCAGTTCCTTGTCGTCCAGACCGGCGGCGGGCTTGGCCGAAACTAGGAAGCTGGACACGTCCGAAGGCGCTGCCTGGGCGGTCTCGGTGTTCGGCGCGGCTGTATCGGCTGGGGCAGTATCTGCGGTGCTGTCCGCGGCCGGCTTCTTGCCCTTGCCCTTACCCTTGCCGCGATTGGCCAGTTCGTCGCGGCCCTCGCGGGCAATGCGGCGCAATTTCTGGCGCTGGTCTTTCTGCAGACCCTGGGTCTTCATCAGTTGTGCCGCACGCTTCGATTGCTGGCGCAGTTCCTTGTCCTGAAGACTGGCGGCGGGCTTGACGCCGCGGATAAAGCCGGCGACATCGCTCGGGGCCGCGCCATCGGCCGGGGCGTCGGCCACATCCGGTTCGTCCGCCGCCGGAACACCGGTTTGAGCGGCATCCGCCTTGGGTTCGGCGGCGGGTGCAGCGCCGCGGCGGCTGATTTCGGCGGTCAGTTCCTGCTCTTCCCTTTGCAGGCCCTGCATCAGGTCATCGGGCAGGTTGTTGGTGCTCTGGAAGGCTTTCACTTTCTTGAGGCGCTGGTTCAAGCGCTCCGCCGAAAGTTTCGCGGTGCCACGATCGTTGGCGAGGAACTTGCGAATGGCGTCGAGGCGCTTGGCGCCCTTGGCGGGGACAGTGGTCTCTTCGCCGGCTTGGGCAAGGATGATGCTGCCCGGTGCTGCCGCGGCAAGCACCGGCAGGGGCGCCAAAATGAGAGACAGCGCCAGAAGGCTGGATTTGAGTGGGGTCATTTTCATGCAATCGCTCCGTTCCGTGGTTCCAGAAATGGCCTGAGATGTTTCCAGAGTGGTCAGCTCCCCCTATGATGGGGATCCATGGCGGAATTATGGGCCGCTTGGACAAGCACCGCCACAAGTCTGAATGGAAGCTGACAATGAAACCAATCACTTATGACGAAGCAACCGGCGACATCAGGGCCGTATTCGATAACATCAAAGAGACCCGGAAAGTTCCTGATGTTAACAATTTTTGGAAGTATCTGGCCAACGAGCCGCGCATGCTCGGCCACGTCTGGGACAGTCTCAAGGACATCATGGGACCGGGGCATCTCGATCCCCTCACCAAGGAATTGATCTACATCGCCGTGTCGATCACCAACAACTGCGACTACTGCATGGCCAGCCACGGGGCCGCGGCCAGGGCCAAGGGGGCGACTGACGAGATGCTGAACGAGGTCTTCGCGGTGACGGGACTGGCCAACATGACGAACCGTCTGGCCAATGCTTATAAGGTACCGGTGGACGAGGCGTTCAAGTAGCCGCTGCAATGAACCGGGGTTACGCGGGAAGGGTTCGCCTTGTTGTTGCCACCGTGCCGGCTGTAAGTCTCGACGGCAGGAGGGGCCAAGCCATGACGATACTAAACCGGCGCGACTTTATACTCTGCGGGGCGCTGTTAGCCGCCCCGCGCCTGGCCTTCGCCGAAAACTTGCCGGTGTTCTATCGCAATCCCGGCTGCGGCTGTTGCCATCTCTGGACTGAGCGGATGCGTGACGCCGGACTTGAGGTCGCATTGCGGGATTCCGATGAGCTCGGCGCCCTGTCCGAACGCTTAGGCGTTCCGGCGGACATTCAGGGATGCCACATTGGAGAAATCGGCGGCTTCGTGTTCTCCGGCCATGTGCCGCCGGAAGACATCAAGAGGTTGCTGGCAGAGCGTCCCGCGGCACGGGGACTGGTGGTGCCAGGCATGCCGATAGGTTCTCCCGGAATGGAAACCGTAGGTCAGGCGGAGCCCTATGATGTCCTGCTACTCGGAACGGATGGCTCCACAAGCATCTATGCCTCGCATGGCTAGAGCATTACCGGTAGTAGGTCAGTCTGAAATCGACCCCTCTTGACTTTCATGGAAATGTCGGACCTCGCAGGCCAAAGGCGACATCGTGGCGCTAGTCGAGGCGGAAGAAGCCAAGATCGATCGCAAGCGCGGCCCCTACAAGAAGCCCGAAAATAATCTGACTTCCTGAACTATCTTTCAGCCAAGGAATGTCCTTAATGCCCAAGCATCTCGAAAGGTGGAGGTGTCCATGCTGATAAAAGATAAGGCAGGCTATAAGCGCGAACGTAGCTACATTCTTGAGAAGTGGGATGTGAAGGTGAAAACCTGTCATATCGCTGACGTTAAGCGGGCATTGGGCCTTACGAGAGCGCTTGCTCCCAACCGGAAGGTCGCCAATTCCGTAACCAACCCATGCCCACCCGAACTGTGGGCAATGGTTGAGGAAGCCGTAATGCACATACATGGTAGGCGACCTCAAATTTCAGATTGACCCACTACCGCATATCCCGTTTGCTTGAATTGACTCAAACAATCCGTCATTCTCCGCAAAAGCGAAGAAACCACTTTGTCCCCGCCGTAAGATGGATGGTCCGCTTTCGCGGACCAAGACGGACGGGGGAGAACATTATTCCAAGTTAACGGGATTCGATCTAAAGCCTGCCCGCCTCGATGATGCGTTTCAAGAAACTCCGGGTGCGCTCTTCTTTCGGATCGCCGAAAATCTGGCCAGGTGGACCTTCCTCATGCACCACGCCCTCGTAGAGGAAGCAGACCTTCGACGCGACTTCGCGGGCAAAACCCATTTCGTGGGTGGCCAGCAGCCTGGTCATGCCTTGGCTGGCCAGATCGCGGACGATGGCCAGCACTTCGGAGACCAGTTCCGGATCGAGTGCCGAGGTGATCTCGTCGAGCAGCATCACCTTGGGTTCCATGGCCAACGCCCGCACGATGGCGACGCGCTGCTGTTGACCCCCCGACAGACGGTCCGGATATTCCCGGGCCTTGGCTTCAAGCCCGATCCGCTTCAAGAGGCCCATGGCCCGCGCTTCGGCTTCGTCCCGGCCGAGGCCCAGAACCTTGAGCGGCGCCAGGGTGACATTCTCGAGCACGCTCATATGCGGGAACAGGTTGAAGCTCTGGAAGACGATGCCGACGTTCTGCCTCAACCTGTTGAGATCGATGCCCGGGCCTGAAACGCGGTCATCCATCAGGCGGATTTCGCCGCCTTGAATTTTCTCAAGTCCGTTGATGCAGCGGAGCAAAGTCGACTTGCCGCAGCCCGAGGGGCCGATCAGGCAGACGACCTGATGCTCGTCGACTTTAAGATTGACGCCGCGCAGAACCTTGATGGGACCGAATTCCTTTTGGACGTTGAGGATTTCGAGAAAGGCCATGTCAGCCGCCCGCCCGCATTCGGGCATTGTCGCGCTCGATCAGGCGGTCGACAAAACGGGCCTGTGGTATGGTGATGACGACAAACAGGATGGCCACGATGGTGACCGCCGACAGGTTGAAGGCATTCGACGCGATGATGCGCGACTGGTTAAAGGCATCGATGACGCCGACCACTTGAACCAGGGCCGTGTCCTTCTGCAGGCCGATGAAATCGTTGAGCAGCGGCGCCATAATGCGGCGCACCGCCTGGGGCACGATCACATAGCGCATGGTCTGCAGGTAGGACAGCCCCAAGGAACGTGCCGCCGAGACCTGGCTCCAGTGAATGCTCTCGATGCCGGCGCGATAGACTTCGGCGAAATAGGCGCCATAGGTCAGGGTCAGGGCCAGGATGCACCACCAGGTGACGGGAATGCGCGTGGCGGCGCGAGCCTCGGCCACCGACATGGTTGAGAGATCGACGAACAGGCCAACGACATGCGGCACGATCAGATCGGCAAGCCCCGAGGTCGGGATGCCGAAGCCGATCAGATAGAGCGTCACGATGGCGGGGAGACCACGGAAGATATCGCAATAGAGAATGGCCAGCGCCCGGATCGGCTGTCCCGCCGGCCCCGGCATCAGGCGGGCCAGCGCCACGATGAGGCCCCAGACGAGCACCAGGACTTCGGCCACCACGAAGATGAAAATGTTGTTGATGAGGAACTGCCGGGTGACCAGCCACCACTTGTCCTGGATCAGCGGCAGCAGGAAGAAGGTCTTGCCCACGGCGGCATTGTTCATCAACACGAAGGTGACAAGGCCGAGTGCTATGAGGGAGAAGGCGCTCCAGCCGATGGCGATCCAGGCCCACTCGCGGGCCGCGGCCGTCGCGATGCGGGCCTCGACCAGATCGCCTCGCGCCAGGGCGGCGGCGGAGCGCCGCGCCAGTTGCAGCGCCCGGCCCGATGGCCAGAACAGCACTGCGGCCGCCGCAACGGCGATCCAGAATATGGGCTCCCATGCGATGCCATAGGCGCCGAGTTGCAGCAGCGCGCCACGCACGAGGCGTGCGGTCAAGACAGCGGAGAGCACGCTCAATGCGGCGATCAGCAGCGCGATTGCTGCAAGCCAGTCAGCGCCAGGCGGTACGGTAGCCGGAGATGGTCGTGCCACGATGGAGTTCCCCTATCCCGCGTGAGCGGGATGGGGGCACAAGCCGTCTATGGATTGAAATAGGGGACGGTGGCCGGATCCTTGCCCCAGACGGAGGCCAGATACTTGGTCCCGAGCTTGGCCATGGTACCGTCGTCGACAATCGACTGAATGATCTTATCGATGGTGGGATTATTGGCATTGCCCTTCGGGTAGATGGCCCCATAGACCTCGCCCGTCTTATATTGGCCGACCACGGCGAGCTTGCCCGGGTTGGAGACTTCGGACGCCAGCACGATCGATGTGTCGCTCATCACCACATCGATTTGTCCAGCGAGGAGCGCTGTCGTCATATCGCCCAGATCGTTATAGACTTGTATGTCGGTGAGGCCGAGTTTTTCCTGAGCAAATGCCGCCCCCGTGGTGGCCTGCTGCACGCCGACCTTGGCGGACTTGATAGTCTTCTCGTCGATCGGCCCGTCGGTGCGGACCAGAACGCCAATGTCGGAATTGAAATAGGGCACCGAAAAGTCATGCACTTTCTTGCGCTCGTCGGTGATCGAAATTTCCGACATGGCAAGATCGAAACCCTCGGTCTGTCCGGCGATCAAGGGATCCCAGCCGACATTCACAACCTCAAGCTTGTCATAGCCCGCCCGCCAGGCGATTTCCGCGGCGAGGCAATATTCCATGCCGTCCTTGATTGCTTCGGGCGTGTCGCCGTTCCACCAGATGGGGGCCGGCAAGGAGACTTCGACGGTCAGTTGACCGGCCTTGGCGGGTGCCGCTAAGGGGATCGAGCCCTTTGGTCCCACCACTTCGCAATTGCCGATCATGCCGGCGGCGGCGGCGGGGCCGGCAAGAGCCAGCGTCACGGCGGCGGCCGCGAAAAGTATCCGTTTCGAAATTGCCATTGTGTTTCCACTCCCTGTTTATCGTTATGAAACCGAGCATACACCGAAAAGGGGTGGCCCCGGCAAGGGGGCAGCGCTTCGCCGCCGGAAATATGAACGAATTCTAAACGGCACCCTCAGAATTGGTTCAGCACTCTCCTGTCATATCGCCTGCCATCGGCGGTGATCGCAGCGGTTGGCAATTGAGAGGGACGCCAGACCACGAACCGCGCAATCACTCCCCAATTCATGAATTCCGATTGCGGCTGAACCCCGCAAGCCAAAATCCTGCGCTCGCTGGCAAAGCTCCGCCGCTCTCGCGCCAGACAGTGCAGGACTAGGGGGCCGGCTGGGGTTACAACCCGCAGCCCGTTTACATCGGTGTCAACCCGTCCAGCCAAGCCCCGCCGCCACGCAGTTCATGGTCATCAGCAGGGGCATCATGTGGCGCTCGCTGGCCCCCTACTTGCGGGTTTCCTTGAGCAGGTCCACCTGCCAGCGGTTGGCCTGGTCGACCATCGGCCGTACCCGCTCGAAACGGCGCTGCAGGCCCTCGAAACGTTCGCAGAGTTTCTTTTCCCCGGTCAGTTCGAGAATAGCCCGCGAGGTACGCTTGTGCTCATGGCCGATCAGCGCGAACAGGCGCTCGGCGGCGGTCCGGCCGGTCACCAGATCGGCATATTGCTCGGCCACGCCCATGTCGGCCAGGTAGAGCGACTTCTCGACCTCGTCCACGGCGAGACGGAAGCCGCGCGACTTGTTGTACATATCGCGCAGCAGCCGCAAGCCTTCGCCGCCACGCGGCACCAGGAAGTCGTCGAAGGCATAGCACAACCCATACCAGCCGGTGAGCAGGTGGCGGTTCTGGCTCCAGGAGAAGACCCAGGGAATGGCGCGCAGATCGCCGATGCCCTTGGCGCCGAATCGGCGGGCGGGTCTTGATCCCAGTTTCAGATTGGCCAGTTCCTCAACCGGCGAGGCCTGCTGGAAATAGTTGATGAGGGCGCCATCCTCGGCCAGCTTGCGGTAGTGCCGGAAAGATGCGTTGGCGATCCATTCCACCGCTTGCTGATGTTCCGGAATAACTTTTAGTTCCGGTTCTTCGATAGACTTCAGCGAGTGGACAAAAACACCTGCCGCCAGGATTTCAAGATTGTGCTGGGCGGTGCCGCGGTTGGCGAATTTGGACGAGACCACCTCGCCTTGCTCGGTGACCCGCATATGGCCATTGATGGTACCCGCCGGCTGGGCGGCGATGGCGCGGCCGGTGGGTGCTCCTCCCCGGCTGACCGAGCCGCCGCGGCCATGGAAGAAGCTCACCTCGACACCCGCCTCGCGGCCGATGCGGATCAGGCGGCGCTGGGCCTCGAAGAGTTCGAAGCTGGCGCAGAAGAAGCCGCCGTCCTTGTTCGAGTCGGAATAGCCGAGCATGATTTCCTGGCGCCCGCCATTGGCCGCAACCGAACCCTTGACCACCGGCATGGCCAGAAGTTCGGTCATGATGGCGGGAGCGGCGCGCAAGTCGTCGATAGTTTCGAACAGCGGCACGATGCGGATGCGGCAGCATTCGCGGGCCGTTTCATCGGCGAAGAGGCCGGCGTATTTGGCCAGCAGGTAGAGGCCAAGCACATCGCCGGCCTGCTGGGTCATCGACAGGATGAAGGTGCCGATGGCCTGGGGGTCCGGGCCATCGATGGTCTGGCGGATCAGTGACCTGCCACCGAACTTTCATCCAGCAGCTTTTAGAGTCTCCAGCCTTTGTATGCCCGGTTGGGCGGGTTGTGCAACAGGCTGGCATGCGGAGCCCCGGAGGGGCGTAGCATGGTAGCCTGTTGCGGCGAATTTTTCG
>JANPCA010000412.1:0-4846 GCA_031430715.1 Hyphomicrobiales bacterium
TGGCCAAGGGCAAAACCGGACAGCGTGACATCATGGACGGGTTTTTGGGCGGCATCCCCGGCGCCGTTGCCCATCTTGAAACGGCCGCCGCCAATCTTGACCATGACCGGACATTGCGCATCGCAATCCTGAAATGCGCCATCCGAAACGGCCGGTGTTTCCGCCGCGGGCTGATGGGGATCGGGGGTCTCCGTGCCCTGGATGACGTCGCCGCCATCGGCTTCGACCGGATCGAGCACGGACTCGCCAGCGGCGGGCGGATTGACTGGCGTTTCGGGCGTTGTGGGTGCCGGGTCCGGCGTCTGATCCGCCACCTGCTGTTGGCCCTGCCCCGGATTGAAAAAGAAAAGCTCGGGCGGCGAGCCCTGCTTGAAGGGCTTCTGCTTGCCGTCCGTGGCGGCGATCACATCCTTGCGGACGCGCGGGAAGATGGCATCGATGTTCTTGGCCTTGGTCCCCATGTGCTTCAGCAGGGCTTGTGTGAAGGGACTGTTGCGGCCTTGGCCTTCGGCGGTGGTCTGATTGGGAAGTGTGGCAAAGATCAGAAGCGCGCTGGCGGTGGCATTGTTGGTCTCGATCTGGGCGAGGCCGCCGCCCACGTCGTCGCTTCGCAAGGACTCCGGCAGCGGTGTCTCGCGGCAGGCATCGAGCAGGAAGACCGTCTTTTGCGTGTCGTTCACCTGGATCTGCGAAATGATGTCGTTGAGGCGGATAGTCTCCAATTGTATCTGATCGCGGCTGTCGAGCCGCGCGTTTACCGGCACCAACTGGTTGAGCCCGAACATGTTGAAGGCATGGCCGGAATAGTAGAACACCACGTCCTCAGCCCGTTCCGATTTGATCTTGCTGCGGAAATCCGAGACCAGCAGCAGGAAGTCGTCGCGCTTCAGATCGGTGCCTTCGACCACGTCGAAGCCCAGGCGGCGCAATTCCGCCGCAACGTCGTCCGCGTCATTGCCAGGCTGCGCCAGGCCGCGCACGTTCTGATACTTGCTGTTGCCAATCACCAGCGCCACCCGGCCGGCGGCCTGGGCCGGGGCCAAGGCAACCCCGGTTGCGAACAGGGCGATACCGAACACCATCCACAGCCTGAGGCACCACGCCATCAATGCCGATTGCGCAGCGCCGCTCAACCACCGCACTCCAAACTCAAGAACACCCGGAAATTCATGAAATTGCTGTCAAACTCCATATTGGAAAAACGATATACCGATATCTGGACCGCTTCAAGGCAGACCCTCCGGCCGCCCGGCTGAAGCTCAATGCCCATTCCTAGGCGTCAAGTGAATCGGACATTTACATTGGACTGCATCGGAATATGATGCCTGAGTTGAGCAAATATGAAGGTGAGCGCAATGAAAAGCTGGCTGTTGGCCTTGGCTTTCATGGGTATCCTGGCACCGGCGGGATTGGCCGCAGAACCCTCGCCGCCGGACTCGCGCCTCCACATCGTCTGGCCCAAGGATGGCACCGTCATCAAGGGCGGCAAGTTCTGGTTGCGCATGGGATTGAAGGGCATGGGCGTGGCGCCGGCCGGTGTTCAGATGGCGGGCACCGGGCATCACCATGTGCTCATCGACAGCGAATTGCCGCCCATGGATGAGCCCATTCCGAACGATGCCAACCACCTGCATTTCGGCAAGGGTCAGACGGAGGCGAGGATCGAGCTTCCGAAGGGCGCGCACACCTTGCAATTGCTGCTCGGCGACGCGGATCACACGCCCCATGCGCCGCCGCTGACTTCGGCAAAGATCACCATCGTGGTGAAGTGAGCAAGGATGACGATGATGACTGTAAGCAAATTCGCCGCGGGTGTTGTTTTCACGTTGGCAATCTGCCCGGGCCACGCGCTTGCGGAGGCGACCAAGCGCGACCCCAATGCGCAGCTCTATATCGGCTGGCCCAACAGCGGCGAGGTAATCCGTGGGCCCACCGTCAAGGTCTGGTTCGGCTTGCGCAACATGGGCGTTGCTCCGGCTGGCACCGATCTGCCCAATACTGGCCATCACCACATCATCCTCGATGCCGAATTGCCGGACATGAGCGAACCCATTCCGAACGATGAGAACCACCTGCATTTCGGCAAGGGCCAGACCGAGACGGTGCTGACCTTGGCCAAGGGCGTTCATACCATCCAGCTGAATTTCGCCGACAAGGATCACGCCCAGTTCGACCCGCCGCTGATCTCGAAGAAGATCAGGTTCTCCGTCAAGTAGTCTTCAAGTTAGTCCGCCGGCCTTTTCGATGAAGGCGATCACTTCGGCGAGGCCCTTCTGGCGCAGCAGGTCGGTGAAGACATAGGGCCGCGTGCCCCGGGCGGTCCTGGTGTCGCGCTCCATGACATCGAGATCGGCCATCACATGGGGCGCCAGATCGGTCTTGTTGATGATGAGGAGATCGGAGCGCGTGATGGCGGGACCGCCTTTGCGCGGAATCTTTTCCCCCTGGCAGACCGAAATCACATAGAGCGAGAGGTCGGCCAGGTCGGGCGAGAAGGTGGCGGCGAGATTGTCGCCGCCCGATTCGATGAAGATCACCTCGAGGCCGGGATGGCGCCTGGTCATTTCATCGACGGCGGCGAGATTAATCGAGGCATCCTCGCGGATCGCCGTATGGGGGCAGCCGCCAGTCTCGACCCCCATGATGCGGTCCTCTGGCAGGGCCTGCAAGCGGTTGAGGATCAGCGCGTCCTCCTTGGTATAAATATCATTGGTGATGGCGGCGACGGAATATTTGCCGCGCATCGCCTTGCAGAGCTTTTCGGTAAGTGTCGTCTTGCCGGAACCGACCGGACCGCCGATGCCGACGCGAAGAGGCCCATGTGTCATGTGCGGAACACCCGTGCGTGAAGGGTTTCATGTTTCATTGCAGCGATATCGGCCAGGAGTGTGATGGCGCCGAGATCGCCGAGCGTGGCGGTGGCGGCGCGTTTTGCGGTGGCGGCGATGCGCGGCATGAGATCACGCAACACCTCAAGCCCCGCCGTCTGGCCCAAAGGCACAAGCCGCACGGCGACCGAGGTAAGCGTTGAGCAGAAACCTTGGAGATAGGCAAGAAGGGCATGATCCCTCGCAATACCCAAGCCCGCGCAGGCTGTGCCCACAGCGACGGAATAACTTACCTCCCCCCTCGTGGGGGAGGTCGCGCGCAGCGCGGGAGAGGGGGCGTCTGCCACGCGTTGAGAGTCCCCCCTCCCGCCCGCGCTTCGCGCAGTCGGCCTCCCCCGCAAGGGGGGAGGTGAGTAAGCTGAGACGGCAATCTCAAAGGCCCGCCCCAATTGTGTCGTCTCCAGATACCGCTCCCTCGAACCGCACAGCGCCAAAGCCAGCTCGTTGAGTGCTGAGGGTTCATCCTCCCAGCAGCGCGCGAACAACACGGCATCGTTCCAACCGGAACCGCGCGTGATGACGTCTTCGATCCAGATTCTCAGATCGTCCGCCGACTGAACAGTTCCGTCCTCGATGGCCCATTCGAGACCGTGGCTATAGGCAAAGGCCCCCACCGGAAAGGCAGGCGACATCCAGGTGAGCAGCAGCAGAAGTCGGTTTGCTTCAATGCTCATGGGAATGATAGGCGCCATGCTCAGGCTCGAAGAGTTCGCGGACCTCGGCCACCGTAGCACCAAGATTTTGCAGCATGAGGGCGATCACCCGGTCGCGCCGGATGAGAATGCGGGTATCCTCGATCTGCGCCGCCAGATGGCGGTTGCCGATGTGCCAGGCGAGCTGGGTGAGATGCGCCGCATCGCGCCCGCGAATCTCGATGAGGTCTTCCTCCGCCGCGATCACTTCCGCCACGCGGCCATCCTCGAGCACCAGCCGGTCGCCGTGCTCGAGTTTCACAGCGCGTTCGAAATCGACCAGCACCTCATCGCCATGTTGCAGCGTGATGAGCTTCCGCCGCACATGGCGCTCATCGGCATCGAGCACCACGATATCGAAGGGCGTTTCGCTTAAGGGTTCGGCGCGCCGGAAAGAAGTGACACGGAGTGTCATTTCGTCCCCTTCTCCCATCGGGAGAAGGAGGGGCCCGCCGCCGCAGGCGGTGGGAGGATGAGGGGACAGGCGCCAACAATTTGCGGGACGCATCCCCTCACCCTCCCAATGCGTTGCATTGGGCCCCTCCCTCTCCCTTTGGGAGAGGTGTATTGCGCCCGCTTGTGGTCCGCTTCCATGCTCAAAACAGAAAATACCTTTGCGTCATGGGCAGCACGGTGGCCGGTTCGCAGGTCAGCAATTCGCCGTCGGCGCGCACCTCGTAGGTTTCGGGGTTCACCTCGATATTGGGCGTTGCGCCGTTGTGGATCATCGACGCCTTGGAAATACCGCTGCGCGTGTTCTCGACGGCGATGAATTGTTTCTCCACGCCGAGCCGCTTGCGCAGGTCGTTGTCGACAGCCGCTTGGGAGACGAAGGTCACCGATGAATTGGTGCGGAGCTTACCATAACTTGCGAACATCGGCCGGTAATGCACCGGTTGCGGCGTCGGGATCGAGGCATTGGGATCGCCCATGGGGGCCGCCGCAATCGAACCGCCGAGCAGCACCATCTCGGGCTTCACGCCGAAGAAGGCCGGATTCCACAGCACCAGGTCGGCGCGCTTGCCAACCTCGATGGAACCCACCTCATGCGAGATGCCATGGGCGATGGCCGGATTGATCGTGTATTTCGCCACATAGCGCTTGACGCGCGCGTTGTCGGCCGCCCCGTCGCCCTTCAGGCTGCCGCGCTGCACCTTCATCTTGTGCGCCGTCTGCCAGCAGCGGATGATGACTTCGCCCACCCGCCCCATGGCCTGGCTGTCGGACGAGATCATCGAAAAAGCGCCCATGTCGTGAAGAATATCC
>JANPCA010000413.1:0-3375 GCA_031430715.1 Hyphomicrobiales bacterium
GGCCCTCCCCACAAGGGGGAGGGGGAAGAGGGAATTCTTTAACCGATCATCGCAATTTTGCTTAGTCGATCTCGGTTGGCTTCCACCGAGGTCTCGTACTTTTTCCACGCCATTCATAAACACCGGATTTAGATGAAGCCCCCCTCCTCCAACCGCCGCGCCTATGTGAATGCCAATATCGTGGCGCCCGCCCAAGGATTGAACGGCAAGGGCGGCATCCTGATCGAGGACGGCTGGATCCTTGCCGTGGGGCCGAAGGTGACGCGCGAATCGAGCGGGGCCGGAACGGCGGTGATCGACTGCGCCGGGCTGACGCTCATGCCGGGCCTGATCGACATGCGAGTCTTCACCGGCGAGCCGGGCAGCGAATACCGCGAGACTTTGGCTAGCGCATCCGAAGCCGCGGCGGCGGGCGGTGTGACAACGATGATCGTCATGCCCAACACCCAGCCGGTGGTCGACGACGCGGCGATCGTCGATTTCCTGCTCAGGCGGGCCCGCGACACGGCGCTGGTGCGGGTCGCCCCCATGGCGGCCATCACCAAGGGCTTGGGCGGGGAACTCATGACCGAGATCGGCGGCCTCAAGGAGGCGGGTGCCGTGGCCATCACTGAGGGCACGAAGTCACTGACCAACGCCAATGTCTTCCGCCGGGCGCTCATGTACGCCAAGGATTTCGACATGCTGGTGGTGCAGCATGTCGAGGAGCCAAGCCTCGCAACGGGCGTCATGAATGCCGGTGAAACGGCAAGCAGGTTGGGTCTTTCGGGCAATCCCGCCATGGCCGAAGTCATCATGCTGGAACGCGATTTGCGCCTCGTGGAACTGACGGGTGCGCGCTATCACGCCGCCCAAATTTCCTGCGGCCTCTCGGTCGAGGTCATGCGGTCCGCCAAGGCGCGCGGGGCTCCGGTCACCTGCGGCGTGTCGATCCACCATCTGACACTGAACGAGAATGATATCGGCGCCTATCGCACCTTCTTCAAACTGTCGCCACCGTTGCGTTCCGAGGACGACCGCCGCGCTCTGGTGGAGGCCGTCATCGACGGCACCATCGACGTGATCGTGTCGGGTCACGATCCGCAGAGCGATGATACGAAGCGCCTGCCCTTTGCCGAAGCAGCCTTTGGCGCGGTTGGCCTGGAAACCCTGCTGTCGGCGGCGCTCGGGCTATATCACAATGAAAACGTGGCCTTGCAGCGACTGGTTGAAGCGATGTCTTCAAAGCCGGCCGAGATCCTGGGCCTCGAAACCGGTCGGCTGGCCCCGGGAGCGCCCGCCGATTTCGCGCTGGTGAACTTGACTTTGAGCTGGACGGTCGAGGACAAGGTGCTGCGTTCCCGCGCCAAGAACTCGCCCTTCGAACACCGGACCCTGGAGGGCCGCTGCGTCGAGACCATCGTTGCGGGGAGAAGCGTTTACGCATACGTTCGCTGAGTGAAGGGGTCCGTCGCTTCCCCATTTCCGTCACCCCAGCGAAAGCTGGGGTCCCGCTAACGCCAGCCAAGAAGCGGGATGCCAGCCTTCGCTGGCATGACGGACATTGAGGGAATTGAGCGGGCGCCATTAAGCGCTTGAGGAGCCCATGAGCCTGTCCGGCCTTGAAATGATCGTCTCCCTGCTCTTCGGCTACCTGTGCGGCACCATTCCCTTCGGGCTGATCCTCACCAAGTCAGCTGGCCTCGGTGACATCCGCTCCATCGGTTCCGGCAATATCGGCGCCACCAATGTGCTGCGCACCGGCAACAAGACGCTGGCCGCCCTGACGCTGGTCTGCGATGCGCTCAAGGGCACCGTCCCGGCACTGCTGATGGGCTGGCTCTATGGACCGCAGGCGGCGATCTTGGGCGGACTTGCCGCTTTCTTCGGCCACCTGTTCCCCATGTGGCTGGGCTTCAAGGGCGGCAAGGGGGTGGCCACCAACATCGGCGTTTTGTTCGGGTTGTTCTGGCCGCTAGGTCTGATCTTCCTCGCCGTGTGGGTCGCCATGGCGGCGCTGTTCCGCATGTCCTCGCTGTCGGCGCTGACCGCCAGCTTGCTGTCGCCGCTCTGGGCCTATCTGCTGGGACGGAGCGACCTGATGCTGCCCGTGGCGCTCATGGGAGTGGCGATCTGGATCACCCACCGCGCCAATATCGCCCGCCTCCTCAAAGGCGAGGAACCCAGACTCGGCAAGTCGAAGCCGGTCTGATGGAAAGACCGCTCAGCGACATCGAGCGCCGCGATTGGCTGCGCCTGTCGATGAGCGAGAACGTCGGGCCTCAGACCTTCCGTGCCCTGATGAAACGCTTCGGCAGTGCCGCCGGGGCGCTGGCCGCCATACCGGAGTTGTCCCGCCAGGGCGGATTGGGCCGCAGCCCCCGCCTCTATGGCCAGGATGCCGCGAATCGCGACCTCGCCAATGCGGACCGGATGGGTGCCCGCTTCATCGGGCTGGCCGAACCTGAATTCCCCGCCCTGCTGCGCGAGATCGACGCCGCCCCGCCGCTCATCTGCATCAAGGGGGACGCCAGGCATTTGAAGCGCAGTGCGGTCGGCATTGTGGGTGCCCGCAATGCTTCGGCCATCGGCCGCAAATTCGCCCGGCAACTAGCGGCCGACATCGGCCTCATGGATCATGTCATTATCTCCGGCCTGGCGCGCGGCATCGACACGGCGGCGCACGAGGCTTCGATCGAAACCGGCACCATCGCCGTGCTGGCCGGCGGCCTCGATGTCATCTATCCGCCGGAGAACGCGGCGTTGCATGAGGCGATCGGCGAGCGTGGGATTCTGATCACCGAAATGATGCCCGGCACGGTGCCGCGCGCCGAACATTTCCCGCGGCGCAACCGCATCATTTCAGGGCTTTCCCGCGCCCTGATCGTCGTCGAAGCGGCGCAGCGCTCCGGCTCGCTTATCACGGCGCGCTATGCCAATGAACAGGGCCGCGAGGTCTTTGCCGTGCCGGGCTCGCCGCTCGATCCGCGCTGCGAAGGCTGCAACCGGCTGATCCGCGACGGCGCCACGCTGCTGATGTCGGCAGCCGACGTCTTGGATGTGCTGAACGGCACGCGCCTGCCGGCCCAGTCTTCGCTGTTCGAACCGGAGCCGCAAGCTTTGGACACGATCAGGGACTCCGACCGCGATCTCATCCTCGAACTGCTCTCGCCGTCGCCAATCGATACCGATGACCTGATCCGCGAAAGTGGTTTGCCGTCCGGCGTGGTGGCGGGTTTCCTGCTGGAACTGGCTCTGGCGGGAAGGGTTATCCGGCATCCCAATGGGGCGGTGTCACTGGCCTAGCCCGCAGGAGCCTCCGCTCCGTTCATCTGCCGCAGCACCAGCACCATCGTTGCGTGAGCCTCGCCTTCGCCGACGTTGACGATCTTGTGC
>JANPCA010000414.1:0-12516 GCA_031430715.1 Hyphomicrobiales bacterium
ATCACGTGGCGGGGTCGGACGCCTCGGGGATCGTCTACGCGGTCGGCGCCAAGGTGCGGCGCTGGACGATTGGCGACGAAGTGGTGGTCCATTGCAATCAGGACGACGGCGATGACGAGGAGTGCAACGGCGGCGACCCGATGTTCTCGAATTCGCAGCGCATCTGGGGCTATGAGACGCCGGACGGGTCGTTTGCGCAATTCGCCCGCGTCCAGGCCCGGCAATTGCTGCCCAAGCCCGCGCATTTAACCTGGGAGGAAGCGGCCTGCTACATGCTGACGCTGGCCACCGCCTACCGCATGCTCTTCGGCCACAAGCCGCATGTGCTCGGCGCCGGACAGAACGTGCTGGTGTGGGGCGCCTCCGGGGGTTTGGGCTCGATGGCCATCCAGTTGATCGCCACGGCGGGGGGAAACGCCATCGGCGTCATTTCGGACGACGACAAGACCGATTTCGTCAAGCAACTGGGCGCCAGGGGCGTCATCAACCGCAAGGGTTTCCAGTGCTGGGGCCAGATGCCCAAGGTCGGCACGCCCGAATACAATGACTGGATGAAGGGGGCGCGCGATTTCGGCAAGGCCATCTGGGCCTTCACCGGCAAGGGCAACAATGTCGACATGGTCTTCGAGCATCCGGGCGAACAGACCTTCCCGGTCTCGGTGCTGGTGGTGAAGCGCGGCGGCATGGTGGTGATCTGTGCCGGCACCAGCGGCTACAATCTCACCATGGACGCGCGCTACCTGTGGATGCACCAGAAGCGTGTGCAGGGCTCGCATTTCGCCAACCTCCTGCAGGCCTCATCCGCCAACAAGCTGGTGCAGGCGCGGCGCATCGATCCCTGCATGTCGGAAGTTTACAGTTGGAGCGACATCCCCAAGGCGCACATGAAGATGTGGAAAAACGAACACCGGCCGGGGAACATGGCGGTGCTGGTGAGCGCGCCTGTGACGGGGTTGAGGACGTTCGATGATGCGGTTGAGGCTTCCACCCGATAGTTTTCCGCTATCCGCGCTGCGCAATCTCGGGCCCAAATCGGCGCTGATGCTGGGGGAATCGGGCATCCGCAACATTGGCGAGCTGCGCGAGATCGGCGCCGTGAAGGCCTATCTGCGGGCCAAGGCATTGCGTCCGAAATCCGTCTCGCTCAATCTGCTCTGGGCGCTCGCTGCCGGCATGGAAGACCGCGACTGGCGGGAGTTGACCTGGGAAGAGAAGGATGGGTTGCTGGCGGAGGCGAAGGCATCGCGGCGATGATTCCGCATCCCGTCATCCCGGCGCTGGCGCTTCGCTATCCGTTGCCGATTGCGGGAGAGCCATGCCCTCGCGCAGTCCCTTCCGGGCGATCCTGCCGATCACATTGCATGCGATCCGCGCGGCGGTGAAGGCTGCCGTTCCCGGCGGATCGCGTTTGGGTACGAATTCGACCATGGTGAAACCTGCAATGCGGGCCTTGCTCGCCACTGCGGCGATCATGTCCGTCACCTGGGTGAAGGTGAGGCCGCCGGGCGAGGGATAGGCGACGGCCGGCATCTGCGAAACGTCGAGCGCGTCGAGGTCGAGCGCAATCAGGCATTCGCAGCCGTCAGGAATATGTTCCAGAACCATGCCGATGCCGCCGTGATGGACATTGCGGGCGGTGATGAGCTTGGCGCCCCACTTGAGAGCGTCCCGCACTTCGGCCTCGCGGGCGCTGCCCATGCCACGGGCGCCCACCTGCACGATGCGGCTGACATGGGCGTGCTCGGAAGCGCGGCGCATGGTGCTGGAGAATCCGTAACGTTCGCCATAGCGTTCGCCGCGCCAGTCGATATGGGCGTCGATCTGCAGGATGACGACGGGGGATTGACCCGAAAAGGCGGCGATGAAGGGAATCGGTACGCTGTCGTCACCGCCGAACATGATGGGCACGGCACCGGCATCGAGGATGCGCCGCGTACAGGTCTCGATCAACTTGCGGTTTCCCGTGCCATCTTTCGATTTGGTCGGCAGATTGCCGAGATCGCAGATTGAAAGGCCGTGGCCCAGCAGCGGGCGGCCCAGGTCGAAGTCCCAATGCTCCAGCCATTCGGCATCGGGAGCGATGGCCGTGCGGAACGCGTCAGGTGCTGTTTGATGCACGCGGTTGTCGATGCCCCTATAAGGCGTGCCGTGGGGGGCACCGAAGATGGCGGCGGCGAAGCCCTCTGGCGATTTTGCATTTGTGGCGCCCATGAAGGGCGGAACGGCGGGTTTTCTGGTCATGGTGCTCACGCGGCACAGACGGTATCGGATAATTCACTTGCCGGCCATGTGACGCGCGGCGGCGGCAGGATGAGGCGGGAGGTGGTGCCCAGGCCCTCGGCACTGGCAATCGTCACGTCGCCGCCATGCAGCACGGCGATCCGCCGGGCAATGGGAAGGCTGAGGCCCATGCCGCCGGCGTGGCGGGCCGCGGCAAGCTCCGCCTGGACGAAGGGATCGAAGACGCGGGCCAGATCCTCAGGCGCTATGCCCATGCCGCGGTCTTGGACCGCAATGACCAGGCTGCCGTCACCGGGTGCTTCGAACTCCAGGCGCACCGTGCCGCCGGGGCTTGAAAGTTTGATGGCATTGGTGACGAGGCTGACCAGCACCTGGCTGATGCGGGTGGCGTCGCAGCGCAACTCTATGCCTTCGATCACTTCGGCGACGATGGTGATGTCGGCTTTTTCGGCGGCATCGCGGCACATCTTGACGGCCACCTCGGCGATCTCGGCGGCGTCGATCTCCTGATCGACGATCTGCAACTTGCCTTTCTCGATGCGGCTCACGTCGAGGATGCCGGAGATCAGGCTCTGCAGGTTACGGCTGCTGTCGTGCATGGTGTGCAGATAGGCGCGGCGCTGGGCATCGCCAAGATCGGCGGCCGAGGGCGACAACAGGAGCCCGGTGTAGCCGACGATGGCGTCGAGAGGCGTTCTGAGTTCATGGCTCATCAGGCTGAGGAACTGCGATTTGCTGGCATTGTCACGCAGCGCCGTGTCCCTTTCCTCGGCGAGTTTTCGCCGGGCGTGGCGTTCGGCGGTGATGTTGTGGGCAACGCCGCGGTGTCCGGCAAAGGCGCCATCGCCGCTGAAGACGGGGTGCGACGATATCTGCCACCAATGGCGGGCGTTGCCGAAGGCAAGTTCGGCGGCGCAGGAGACCTCCTGGCGCGCCGCCATGGCGAGCAGCAGGCGGTCCCAGCCCGCCGCGCAGGCATCGGCCGCGAAGAGGCTCGAGAAGGGTTCGCCAATCAAGGCCGATGCGGGCTGGCCCAAGCCCTGGGCAAGCCCACGCGAACAGGAGACGAGGCGGCCATCGCCATCGGTTTCCCAGATCCAGCCGGGGTGGCCTTCGGCGTCTTCGTTCAGGGTAAGGGCGATGATGCAGTTATGGCGCTCGATCTGGCGGGCGGCTTCGGCATTGGCGCGCGCCAGACGCCAATTGTGGTAAAGCACGAGCGCCAGGATGGCAAGGAGAGCCGGTACCGCGCCCCAGGCAGTTGCGAGCATGACGGACGCCGCGATGGCAAGCCGCCCCCATGACTGAACGGCGGCGGGCGGTTTCATAAGTGGCGCTTGCCAATCTCAATCGGAAATTACCGGGGAGTATGATCTTTTCGCATTTTCAAGCCGTTAACGGCGGGGTAGAGGGTGTCACGCGGGCCGTGATGGCCTGTTGGGAACCGGTTTAGCCAGATGAATGTACTTCCAGAGGGGCATCCTCCCCTTAAAGCGGCCAAGATCGGCGTGCTGCTGATCAATCTCGGTACGCCCGAGGCCACGTCCTATTGGCCGATGCGGCGCTATCTCAAGGAATTCCTGTCCGACCGGCGGGTGATCGAGGTTAATCCGGCCCTGTGGTGGGTGCTGCTCAACGGCATCATCCTGTCCTTCAGACCCAGCAAGAGCGGCCATGCCTATGAGCAGATCTGGAACAGGGAGCTGAACGAGTCGCCGCTCAAGACCATCACACGCTCCCAGTCAGCCAAACTCGGCGAGCGGCTCGCGAGCCTGCCGCAGGTGATCGTCGACTGGGCGATGCGCTATGGGCTGCCGCCAACGGCGGAGCGCATCCAGGCGCTGAAGGACCAGGGCTGCGACCGCATCGTGCTCTTCCCGCTCTATCCGCAATATTCGGCCTCGACCACGGCGACGGCGCTGGACAAGGCCTATGACGCCTTGAAGACCATCCGTTGGCAGCCGGCCATCCGCACCGTGCCGCCCTATTTCGATCATCCGGCCCATATCGAGGCGCTGGCCATCTCGCTCGAGGCCCATCTCCAGTCGCTGAACTGGGTGCCGGACCTGATCCTCGCCTCGTTTCACGGGCTGCCCAAGACCTATCTCATGGCGGGCGATCCCTATCACTGCCATTGCATGAAGACGGCCAGGCTTCTGGCCGAGCGCCTCAAGCTGCCGGCCGGCAAATTGCGGGTGGTTTTCCAGTCGCGCTTCGGCAAGGCGGAGTGGCTGCAGCCCTATGCCCAGCAGACGGTCGAGGAACTGCCATCCAAGGGCGTGCGCAATCTGGTGATGATCATGCCGGGTTTCGCGGCCGACTGCGTCGAGACCCTGGAAGAGGTGGCGATCGGCCTCAAGGAGACCTTCATGGAGAAGGGCGGCAAGCAGTTTTCGGCGGTGCCATGCCTCAATGATTCCGCGGCCTCGATCGACATGCTGGAAACCATCCTGCGCAAGGAACTGGCCGGCTGGATCTGAACGGCCTTGAAGTCGCCGCCACCGTGCCCCATCCTGTTATCACAATGGAGGAATTTCGATGTTCGAAGGCTTGAGCGTATTCGTCCTGGTGGCCGTGGCGGTGGTGATCTTCTACCTGCTGCGCGCCATCCGCATGGTGCCGCAGGGGTTCAATTATACGGTCGAGCGTTTCGGCAAATATGTGCGCACGCTGGAGCCGGGGCTGGGGCTCATCATCCCGTTCATCGACAAGGTCGGCGCCAAGCAGAACATGATGGAGCAGGTGATTCCGGTGCCCTCGCAGGAGGTGATCACCCGCGACAACGCCATGGTGACGGTCGACGGTGTCGCCTTCTTCCAGGTGTTCGACGCGGCGCGGGCCACTTACGAGATCAAGGATCTGCAGAACGCCATCATCAACATGACGATGACCAATATCCGCACCGTGATGGGCTCCATGGAATTGGACAGCCTGCTGTCGCAGCGCGACGAGATCAATCATAGGCTCCTGGGTGTGGTCGACCAGGCAACCAATCCGTGGGGCGTCAAGATGACCCGCATCGAGATCAAGGATATCAATCCGCCGCGCGACCTGGTCGATTCGATGGCCCGGCAGATGAAAGCCGAGCGCGAGAAGCGTGCCTTGATCCTCGAAGCCGAGGGCATGCGCCAGGCGGCCATTCTGAAAGCGGAAGGCGAAAAGCAATCGGTGGTGCTGCAGGCCGAGGGCCGCCGCGAGGCTGCCTTCAAGGATGCCGAAGCCCGCGAACGTTCGGCCGAAGCCGAGGCCAAGGCCACGGAAATGGTGAGCAACGCCATTGCCACCGGCGATGTTCAGGCGATCAATTACTTTGTCGCCAACAACTATATCAAGGCGCTTGAAGCCATTGCCACATCGCCCAACCAGAAGATCCTGATGATGCCGATCGAAGCCGCCTCGGTGATCGGATCGATCGGCGGCATCGCCGAAATTGCCCGCGAGGCGTTTGGCGGGCAGGCGCCGATCTCCAACGCCAGGCGCGGGTCCGTGCCGCATGTTCCGCCGAAAGCTTGAGAATTCAGGAGCGGCACGATGGAAGAGCTCTTTCCGTTTCTCGGGTCCTGGGTGTGGTGGGTCATCGCCGGCCTGCTGCTGTTTCTCGAACTGATGGCGCCGGGTGTGTTCTTCATCTGGCTGGCCATCGCTGCGGGCCTCACCGGGCTTGCCGACACGATGTTCGATTTGCCGTGGCAGGCGGAAGCCCTGCTGTTCGCGGCAGCGGCATTGGTGAGCGTTCTGGTTGGTCGGGCGGTCTTGAAGCGGCGGGCCAGCAGTGACAGCGATCACCCGCATCTCAATCAGCGCCAGCGGGCATTCATCGGGAAGAGCTTCACGCTCAAGGAACCGATCCGCGACGGGCGCGGCAAACTGGTGATCGATGACACGGTGTGGGACGTCATGGGGCCAGATGCGCCGGCGGGGTCGCATGTGAAGGTGACGGGGACCGACGGCATGCGGCTGATGGTGACGGGGGATTAGGGCCTTTATTTCTTAAATTCAATCAACAATCAATCCGTCATGCCAGCGAAAGCTGGCATCCCGCTACTTCGCCGCAAAGAGAAAGCGGGACCCCAGCTTTCGCTGGGGTGACGGACGTGGGGAATAGTGCTCAAACGCTAGAAGTAGAACCCTAAATCAGCCCGATCCGCAGCAGGTCGTGGATGTGAATGAGGCCCACCGGTTTGCGGTCCTCGTCGATCACGAAGAGGCTGGTGATCTTGAGGCTGTTCAACTGCTCCAGGGCTTCGGAGGTGAGCGCGCCGGGTTCGATCGACTTCGGCGCGTGGGTCATGACGGCGCCGACGGTGAGGTTCATCAGGTCCTGCTTGATGTTGCGGCGGAGGTCGCCGTCGGTGACGACGCCTATAAGGCGGCCCTCGGCATCGACCACGCCCAGACAGCCATAGCTCCTCTGGGTCATGAGGATCAGGGCTTCGGGCATGGATGTCGCCTCGGTGCCGAGCGGCAGTTCCTCGCGCGGGTGCATGATGTCGCGGACATGTTTCAGTTGCGCGCCGAGCTTGCCGCCGGGATGGAAGGTCTTGAAGTCAATGGCGCTGAAGCCCTTGTCCTCGAGAAGCGCCATGGCGAGCGCATCGCCGAGCGCCAATTGCAGAAGCGTGGAGGTGGTGGGGGCGAGGCCATTGGGGCAGGCCTCGCGGGCGCGCGGCAGGGGCAGCACGATATCGGCCTCCACGCCGAGCGTGCTCGACACCTGCGAGGTGATGGCGATGAGCGGCACCTTGAAGCGCCTCGAATAGGTGAGGATGTCGCGCAGCTCGGGTGATTCGCCCGAGTTGGAGATCATGATGATGACGTCGTCGGCGGTGATCATGCCGAGGTCGCCGTGGCTCGCCTCGGCGGGGTGGACGAAGCTGGCGGGGGTTCCGGTCGAGGCCAGGGTGGCAGCGATCTTGCGCCCGATATGGCCGCTTTTTCCCATGCCGGTGAGGATCACGCGGCCTCTAGCGATGCGGATGCGGCCCACGGCCAGCGCCAGGGCATCGCCCAAGGGGCCGTCCATGGCGGCTGTCAGTTGCTGCATCCCTAAGGTCTCGGTGACCAGGGCGTTCTTGGCGGCGGTCCGCCACTGGGCGGCCTGGGAGAACTGGGGCATTGCTATTTTTTGCGGCATGGGGACTCTTAGCCAGTTTTTCGAAGGCCTGCCAAGCCTCAATGACACAATGCGTCAATTCGGCGTTAACCATAAGCTTATAGTTTTCGCTGCGTGGGGAGTGAGGCTGGCGCAATGACGGGCCGAAGGATGATTGCTGCCGTTCTGGGCGCCAGCCTGCTGCCGGTCTGGCCCGCGGCGGCGCTTGCCCAGTCGAGCCTTGCCTTGCGTGGAGCGGTCGAGGACGAGGTTCCGCCGCCCACCTCCAAGCTCTCGGAAACGAAGCTTGATATCGAACCCCTGGCACCCGCACCGCCGCCGCGCCAGGCACCCGTATCCGATCCCTATGCGCCTCAAGGTATCGGTAACGGGGGATTGAGACTCTTTCCGGTGCTGACAGTGGGCGCGGTTTATTCAAGCAATGTCAACAACAGTGCCAGCGGCGCCGAGAGCGACTTCGGGCTGCAGCTCAAACCGGCCTTCCGGATCGAAAGCGACTGGGTGCGGCACTCGTGGACCGCAGGCGGCAGTGGCGATTTGACCTTCTACCAGGCCAACGGCGAACTCGATACCCAAAGCGGCGATCTGTTCCAGCAGTTGCGCCTCGACGTGCGGCGCGGCAGCACCGCCACATTCGATGCGCGCTATGGCATCGATCAGACGGTCCTCGGCAATTCGGAAGTTCCGGCCAGCGCTATTGGCAACCGCACCGAGCACACGCTGAGCGGCAGCGGCGCGCTCCGCCACGAATTCGGGCCGTTGAGTGCGGAAGCGAAAGCAGGCCTCACCGGCCGCTTCTTCGAAGATGTGAAGCTGGCTGGCGGCGGCACGGAAAACAATGACGACCGCGACTATGTGGAACCGACGCTGGCCTTGCGCGCCACCTATGTGGAGCCGCCGGTGTTCAAGCCCTATGTGGAGGCGGCCTATGCGCCACGGGTTCATGTGCAGGCCATCGACCGCAACGGCCTTAGGCGTGGCTCGCAAGGATTGGGCTTAAGTGCCGGCGTCGAGGTCGCGGCGGGGCCGATCTGGAGCGGTGAACTGGGCCTCACCTACCTGCACCGCAACTACGAGGATGCAGCACTCGATCCGGTCAATGCGTTTGGCGTATCGGGCAACCTGACCTGGAGCCCGACGGACCTGACCCGCATCGTGATGCAGGCGGGAACCTCGATCAGCGAGACCGTGTCTGCGCCGCAATCGGGCAATCCCACCTGGACGGCCAGCATTGCGGGCAATCATGCGCTGCGCGACAATGTCGATCTCTCGGCCGGGGTGGGGATCGAGATCGAGGATACGGGAGCAGCCGTCGATGCGGCCTATGACGCCAATGTCGGGCTGTCGTGGAAGCTCAATCCGGTATTGTCATGGACGGCGGCCTACGACCTCACCTGGCTCGACGCCGGCACGGGTGGCCGGAGCTATACGGAACACCGGGTCTCGGCGGGTGTGACGCTGAGGCGGTGACATGTGTTCCCTTCTCCCCAGGGAGAGGAGAGTCAGGCTTAAAGTCCGCCGCGCTCGTCAATGATCTTCTTGAGGGCCGTCTTGAAGGCTGGGCCAAGATCGCTGCGTTCCAGCGCGAAGGCGACGTTGGCGGAGAGGAAGCCGATCTTGTCGCCGCAGTCATAGGTGGTGCCCTCGTATTTCACGCCGTGAAAGGCTTGGGATTCCATGAGCCTGATCATGGCGTCGGTGATCTGGATTTCACCGCCCGCTCCCGGCTCCTGTTTTTCGATCTCGGCGAAGACCTCGGGCTGGAGGATGTAGCGGCCGGAGATGATGAGGTTCGAGGGGGCGTCCTGGCGCTTGGGTTTTTCAACCATGCGGTCGATCGAGAAGGCATTGCCCTGCCAGTCCCTGGCGCCGACAATGCCATAGCGGTGCACCTGCTCCCAAGGCACTTCCTCGACGGCCACGACGTTGCCGCCGCCTTTGGCGTTGTAGACGTCGATCATCTGCTTCAGGCAGCCGGGCCTGGCGTGCATCACCATGTCGGGCAGCAACAGGGCGAAGGGTTCGTTGCCGACCAGATTGCGGGCGCACCACACGGCATGGCCTAACCCTAAGGGTTCCTGCTGGCGGGTGAAGCTGGTCTGGCCGGCGCCGGGGAGTTCCTGTTCCAGCATGTCCAGTTCGGCCGACTTGCCGCGTTTGCGCAGCGTTGCTTCGAGTTCGAATTGCTTGTCGAAGTGATCCTCGATGACGCCCTTGTTGCGGCCCGTGACGAAGACCAGGTGGGTGATGCCCGCCTCGCGCGCCTCGTCCACCGCCAGCTGGATGACCGGGCGGTCGACCACGGTCAGCATTTCCTTGGGCATGGCCTTGGTGGCGGGAAGAAACCTGGTGCCGAGGCCCGCCACCGGGAACACCGCAGTCTTGATCGGACGGACCATCTCTTCACCCCTCGATAACCATGATTACCCCGCACGAGGTAAATTTAAACCACTCTTTGCGTTCCCGCCCCAAGACATGACATCACAGTTTTGCGGCTCCGTTAACAGGTGGAGGAACCATTGAGCATTCTTGTGACCGGCGGTGCCGGATATATCGGCAGCCACATGGTGCTGGCACTCACCGATCAGGGCGAAGACGTGGTGGTGCTCGACAATCTCTCGACGGGCTATTGGTGGGCGGTGGCGCCCCGCGCCAAGCTCGTCGAAGGCGACATCGGCGATGAGGCCTTCGTGAACCGGGTGATGGCCGGGCAGCGCTTCGATGCGGTGGTGCATTTCGCAGGCTCCATCGTGGTGCCGGACTCGGTCAGCGATCCGCTTGGCTATTATCTCAACAACACGGTCAAGTCGCGGATGCTGATGGCCTCAGCGGTCAAGGCGGGCATTCCGAATTTCATCTTTTCCTCGACCGCGGCGGTCTATGGCAATCCGCTGACGAGACCCGTGTTCGAGGATGCGGCCCCGGCCCCCATCTCGCCCTATGGCTCCTCCAAGCTGATGACCGAATGGATGCTGCGCGATGCCCATGCGGCCCATGGGCTGAACTATATCGCGCTGCGCTACTTCAATGTGGCGGGCGCCGATCCGTTGGGAAGGGCGGGGCAGTCGACGCCGCGGGCCACGCATCTGATCAAGGTCGCCTGCCAGACGGCACTCGGACAGCGCGGGGCGCTCGAGGTCTTCGGCAGCGACTACGACACGCCGGACGGCACGTGTCTGCGCGACTATATTCATGTGAGCGATTTGATTTCCGCCCATGTGGATGCCCTGTCCTATCTGCGGAAAGGTGGGGCAAGCGGTGTCTTCAACTGCGGCTACGGCAAGGGCTATTCGGTGCTGGACGTCATCAAGGCGGTGGAGCGGGTGAATGGTGCTCCCTTGGCCGTGAAGATGACGGGACGCCGCGAGGGCGATCCGGTGGCCATCGTGGCGGGCGCCGAGCGGGTGCGAAGTGTTCTCGGATGGCAGCCGAAACACGAGGACCTCGACTTCATCGTGGACTCGGCGCTGCAATGGGAACGCAAGCTGGCACAGAGGAACGCGGCTTGATGGAGGTTCAATTCGAATCACAACAACCGTCACCCCAACGAACGAGCCTGCGAAGAAATTGCTGAAGCGCAGTGCGCTGGAAGGGAAGCGGGATGCCAGCTTTCGCTGGCAAGACGAAAGTAGGGGATATGTTGGATGTATTTCAATAGTTTAGACAACGAGACAGTACCACGCCTCCGTCATGCCAGCGAAAGCTGGCATCCCGCTATTTTGGTCCAGTTCAGAGGCGTGGTCGATTACTTCACAGCCATTTGTGCTCGCAAGCCGGACCTTTGGGCGCGTTCAATGCCCATTTGAAGCCGCATTTGGCGGGTGGAATGGTTGCCTGATAGACTCACGGTTTCTGATCCGAATCGCCGGGGTGCCATGTTCAGACGTCATTTCCTTCTGTTTGCGCTGCTGGCGCCGCTCGCCAGCGGGCCTGCGCATGCCGATGCCAAGTTCGAGGCGTTCATCCAGACGCTGTGGCCCCGCGCCAAGGCGGCGGGGATTTCGCGGGAATTGTTCGACCAGGCTTTCGAGGACATTACCGAGCCCGATCCGGCGGTCTTGAAACTCGCCAGCAACCAGCCGGAATTCACCTCCACAACCGCCGCCTATCTGGCCAAGGCGGTCACCCCCATCCGCATCGAGACCGGGCAGCAGATGAAGGGAGAGGATGCCAAGCTGCTGGCCGCCATCGAAGCCAAATACGGCGTAGACCGGCACATATTGCTTGGCATCTGGGGCATGGAGTCGAATTTCGGCAAGGACAAGGGCAGCATGAAAGTCATGCGCTCGCTCGCCACCCTCATGTATGCGGGGCGCAAGAAGAAATTCGCCCGCGAGCAGATGGTGGCGGCATTCCGCATCTTGAAGAAGGGCGTGGTGCAGCCGGAGACTTTCACCGGTTCGTGGGCTGCCGCCATGGGCCATACGCAGTTCATTCCCACCTCCTACCTTTCTTACGCCGTCGATTGGACCGGCGACGGGGTGAAGGACATTTGGGGCTCGAAGGAGGACGCGCTGGCCTCCACCGCCAATTATCTGGCCAAGGCCGGCTGGAAGGCCGACCGGCCCTGGGGCTGGGAAGTGACCGTTCCCAAGAATTTCAACCGCGCCTTGATTGGGCGCGGCAAATGGCGGCCGGTGGCGGAATGGGTGAAGCTGGGTTTGGAGCCTGCGGATGGCGGCAAATTCTCCAACACCGCCGCGGAGGCCTTCGTCATGGTGCCGCAGGGCATCGAGGGCCCCAAATTCCTGGTCACGCGCAATTTCCTTTCGATCATGGATTACAACCTCTCGCATTCCTACGCCGTCGCCGTTGGTCATCTCGGCGACCGGATCAGGGGCAGAGGCCCCATCCTCGCGGCCTGGCCTGATGTTGAATACAACCTCACCTTCGAGCAGCGCGTGGAATTGCAGCGGCGCCTCAGCGCCATGGGCTTTGAGACGGGCGGCAGCGACGGCCGCTTCGGTGCCCGCACTTACGAGGCGATCATCGCCTATCAGAAAAGCGCAGGCCTGCCGCTGGACGGCGTGCCCAGCGCCAAGCTGCTTGAGAAAATGCGGCGCGGGAGTTGAGGCGGATGCGGCGGCGGCTGTTTGCGGTAATATTGATGGTGGCAGCGGGCTTCGCCGGCGCCCAGGCCCAGGTCGTCGATCAGGCGGTCG
>JANPCA010000415.1:0-6795 GCA_031430715.1 Hyphomicrobiales bacterium
ACGAGGTAATCAAGATAAAAACATTAATCAAACCGCCGGTGTCGGTATAATAATATTTCTTCCTTTTCCCCCCCCCTCTGCGGGGAGGATGGCGCCGAAGGCGCCGGGTGGGGGAAGTCGATCAGCCCAGCAACTGCTCCCTGGTGATCCACAACACCTCGCCTTCGCTTTCCTCGGTGTCGAGCCAGAGGAAATCGAGATGCGGGTATTCGGCCACCAGCGCGTCGCGGCCGGTGCCGACTTCGCAGAGCAGGCCGCCGCCGGGGTTCAAGTGGTCCGCTGCCCTGTCGAGGATGCGGCGCACGATGTCGAGGCCGTCCTCGCCGCCAAGATGCGCGATCACCGGCTCGTGGCCGTATTCGGCGGGAAATGCCGCCACTTCGGGGCCGGCCACATAGGGCGGATTGGTGATGATGAGGTCATAGGCCCGGCCTTCGACCGCATCCAGAAGATCGCCCTCCAAAATATTGATGCGATTGGTGAAATCATGCTCGTCGATGTTGATGCGGGCGACCTCGAGGGCAGCGCTCGAGAGGTCCACGGCATCGACGTCGGCGCGGGGAAATAATCCCGCCGCGATGATCGCAAGGCAGCCCGATCCGGTGCAGAGGTCGAGCACCGAGGCGACGTCCATCGGATCGGCGATGAGGCTCGCGCCCGCGCCGCTGAAGACACCGGAAAACATCAGTTCGCCGAGGAAGGAACGCGGGATGATCACCCGCTCGTCGACATAGAAGGACAGCCCATGAATATAGGCGCGTTTCACCAGATAGGCGGCGGGCAGGCGCGTTTCGATCCGTCTACGGATGATTTCGGCAAGCCCCGCGCGCTCGTTGCCGAGCAGCCTCGCGTCGAGCCATGGGTTGATGTCGTCGATGGGCAGATGCAGGGTTTCGAGAATGAGGAAGGCGGCTTCATCCAGCGCCGAAGTTGTGCCATGGCCATGCACCAGCTTGGCGGCGCGGAACTCGCTCAAAGCCCAGCGCAGGACATCGCGGACAGTGACAAGCTGACTGGCGGCGGCGTTGGCGTCGGGCATCTGGGCATCCTTGAGTGGCGCTGCGGGGTCACAAATACAGTCCCGCCGGTGAAAGTCCAGCCGGGCGGTGGCGTCTATCCCGGTGAAGCCTCGCGCACCAGCTTGCCGCCGCTTAAGGCGAGACCCGCCAGCAGGATGACGTAGAAACCAGCCAGCGTCACGGGCATGGCATTGATGCCGAAGGCATCGATGGCAACCCCGGCGATGGGCGGACCGAGCAGGCCGCCAAAGCCCCACATGGCGGCGAAGGCGGCGGACCCGGCAATGACGCCGGGGCCCTTGAAGCTATCGCCCATGACGGCGAGCGCCACGACATAGACGCCAAAGGCCGAAGCAGACAGCAGTACGACGGCGGGCCAGATGAGCCAGTGATCGATCAGCACGATCAGGCTCAAGGACAGCAGCACGGCAAGCGACGCGGTAAGCACGATGACGCCGCGCTTCGACCAATGATCGGCGAGCCAGCCCATGGGATAGAACATCAGCACATTGCCGATGATGCCGACACCGAGAATGCGGCTGGCCATGTCGAGTTCAACGCCGTGGCGCAGGCCGAAGATGGTGAAGAAGGAAATGAAGACATTGTCGAAAAGCGTTGCGGCACCGACCGCGAAAAGCAGCAGCGGCGCCTTGCCGATGAAGGCGAAGAAGCCGCCGCCGCCACCCTGACGGAAGGCATCGGTCTCGACTCTTACGAAGGCGATGGGCAGCGCGCTCAGGACGATGCAGAAAATGCCGATCGCCCATGGCATCCAGCCATCAATGCCGGTCCACGGAACGATCAGCGGCCCAACCGAGAAGGTGATGGCCAGAACGCTGGTATAGAGCGCCATGATGCGGCCGCGGTTGCGGTCGCCGGCAAAGGTCAGCACCCAGGCCTCGCTGATGGTGAAGAGGGCACCCGTGGCGATGCCGAACAGGAGGCGCAAGGGAAACCACATCCAGAAGAAGGGCGCGGCCCTGATGGCCAGCAGAGTGAGGATCATCACGGCGATGACGATGAAGGCTGAGCGCTTGGTGCCGGTGTTGCCGATGAGGCGCGGCAGGAAGGGACCGATTATCAGGATTCCGATGGGCCCCATGGCGGCGTTGAGGCCGATGATCCAGGCGGGCTGGCCGCCGCGCTCCATGAGCAGCGGCAGCAGTTGCAGGGTCAATCCGAGCGCGATGTCGCAGGCGCCCACCGCCGCAATCGCGGCGACAAGGTTTCCATAGCGGGGCCTTGCAGCCTCGGAACCCGGCATCCGGAACGAACCTCTCTTGATGAAACGTTGGGCAGGCTCTATCGGGACGGCCCGTTTGGGGCAAGGGCCGGTTGCGCTTCACGGCGCAGGCCGCTATGCAGCATGCGCCATGACCAAGCTTCAGGCCTTCATCATCCCGGTCACACCCTTTCAGCAAAACTGCTCGCTGATCTTCGACGAGGAAGCCAGGATCGGCGCCATTGTCGATCCGGGCGGCGACGTGCCGCGCATTCTCGAGGCCATCGAGAAGAGCGGCGTCGCAATCGAGAAAATCCTGCTCACCCATGGCCACATCGACCATGCCGGAGGGGCGGCGGCGCTGAGGGAAGCGCTGAAGGTGCCCATCGAAGGTCCGCACCGGCAAGATCTCTTCCTGCTCGAGGCGCTGCCCAAGAGTGGCGCTGACTACGGCATGATGGATGCCCGTGCGGTCGAGCCCGGCCGCTGGCTCAAGGAAGGCGACAGCGTCACGGTCGGCGGTTTGCGTTTTGCCGTCTACGAAACGCCAGGGCACACGCCGGGCTCGGTCGTCTTCTTCAACGATGAGAACCGCTTCGCGCTGATGGGCGATGTGCTGTTCCAGGGATCGGTCGGCCGCACCGATCTGCCCTATGGCAGCCATGAGTCGCTGATCAGGTCGATCCGCGAGAAGATCATGCCATTGGGCGATGATGTGGTGTTTTTGCCGGGCCACGGTTCGCCAAGTACGATAGGCGAAGAGCGGCTGAACAATCCGTTTTTGCAGGACGATGGCGGCGGCGCGGGAGCCTACGGCCAAGTGTGAAATCTGATCCCCTCCACAACTAAAGCGCGTACATAATTGAACCATGTTCCGCCAGTGTTGGGACTCCCGGTGCAACTCGCAAATTGGCACGAGTGATATCACGAATAATTGCAAGATGCTGACTTGCCAGTCCCACCGTTTTGGTCCAAGTTTATTACAGTTCGCCGGTAGTCGGCTGATTTCCGCAAACAAACATTCGTCGACATAGACAAAGCTGACCGGAGAATGTCAGATAGGGTGGTCTCATATGTGGAACTGGATTAGGGCGCTTGTTGGTTCGGATGCTTCTGAGGCCCGCTCCTTGGGCGAAGACTCGATGCTCGCCTATTTTCTGAGCATGATCGAAGTTCGCATAAGAAGACTAGAGCCGTTCGCCGAACCGGATCCTGTCAGAAAGAAACTTCTATCGGATATTCAAACCGCGCTTGCTGGCTTCGGTACGAATTATCGGGCGACGGGAAACCAAGCGTGGTGCGAAGCATACCGTCTCGAGCGCATGATGACTTTGGTGGAGCCGCCGGAGAACTTGGTCAGCGAAATTGACCGGCGGCTCGGCGAAGCTGCCGAGGAAAAGGTCCAGTCTGTAGGCCGCTTGCATGCGAATTTCGAGACGATGATACTGATCGCAGTTGACAAGAGTCAGACTCCGCCGGCACTTCGGGCCGGGGGAGAGGGTCTGTTGAGATCGTTCTTGCTCGATGTAATGGAGGAAATGCACTGGACACTGCAGAGAAAGTTCTATTCCCGTCCGTTACAAAAAAACGCCACTTATCGAATTGTATATTTCGGCCTTTTCGCGTTCGTCGCATTACTGATCCCTTATGTTTATGTTTATTTTAGAATTGCGAATGGCGATACGGTATCGTTTGAAGCCACGTCGTGGATTCCGTTGTACACTTCTTTGACGGCAGGCCTGTTCGGTGCCCTCTTTAGCCGTTTGCTTTTCTTGCAAAAAAACTGGAATGACTTGACATTGGGAGAAATAAAGGACGCCCGAGATTATTCGTCAGTTTTGTTAAGAGGCTGTGTTGGAATGACCGGGGCGGTTATGATTTCGTTTTTCTTACAGTCCGGCGTGCTGCAAGGCGGCCTCTTCCCGAATTTTGCGGAAATGGGTTTCAAGCATCTCCACTATGCATTGCCGAATGATACTTCAGCTGAATCGATACCATTCCGGTTGCTATACCCCAATGAGGCATTGGCTTTGCTTGTCGTGTGGAGCTTCTTGGCTGGGTTCTCCGAACGGCTGGTTCCAAGTTTGTTGCAGTCAACCGAGCTAAAGATCGAGGGAAAGCCAGAAAACAAGACGTAGTGGCCGCACGGGCCAAGGCCCCGAGGCAACTACCGGTGAGGAATTCAATCTCCTAAACCTTCATCTCCACCAGCCGAGACTTCGCGGCGAAATAGGCGTCGCCGGTGGTTTTGAAGTCGCCGCAGTCGGTGGGGGCGCCCGCCCCGAAGGCCTCGCAGAATTGCGAACCGGTGGCGGACCAGGTGCCGGTGCCGCCGCCCTTCGCATCATCCTGATAGCTGAAGGTGCCGTCGGCGTTGTAGGTGACGAAGCCGTTGCCATCGGCGCGGGTGTACTGGAAGGTCTTGCCGGTGATTGCCGCCTGGATTTCGGCAGCGCTGAAGTTGCGGATGGGCTCCACCTCCTTGTCGGTGGTGGCGGAGGTGCCGTTATTGGTGATGCGCACGCCCGAAGGGCCGTTCGAGCAGGCGGCGATCAGAGCCGCCGCCCCCAGAATGCTCAGTACACGAATAAGAGTGCCGTTCAATCTACCGTCCTCAAGTCCTTGACCCCGGCATGTGCCATAGGGCGAATTCACCTTCAAGCAATCTTGCCGAGCAATGCCGCCAGGCCGCCCAGATGTTCAAGCCTGCTGAAGCGCGGATGATCCACCGGGGCCGCCTCGTGTTCGAGAACCCAGGTCAGTTCATGGGGCACATGCACGCCCCAGCCGCCCGCCTCGATGACCGGCACCACGTCCGACTTCAGCGAGTTTCCGGCCATCAGGCCGCGCCCCACGCCATCGCCATAGCGCTGGAAAATACGCGCATAGACCTGCGGCGTCTTTTCGCTGACGATCTCGACGGCATCGAAATAGTCGCCCAGCCCTGATTGGGCCAGTTTCCGTTCCTGGTCGAAGAGATCGCCCTTGGTGATGAGCAGGATGCGGTAGTCGCCGGCCAGCGCCTCCAGGGTCTCCCGGACATGGGGCAGGGTCTCGACGGGGTTCTGCAGCATTTCGCGTCCGAAGCCGAGGATATCGGCGACGGCGGCGGCGGATGCCCGGCCGCCGGTGATCTCCAGCGCCGTCTCGATCATCGACAGGGTGAAACCCTTGACGCCATAGCCATAGAACTTGAGGTTGCGGCGCTCGGCCTCGAGCAGCCGCCCGGAAATCACATGATGCTCGCCGTGTTCGGCCAGCAGTTCGGTGAAACGCTTCTCCGTCATGCAAAAGTAGGTTTCGTTGTGCCACAGGGTGTCGTCGGCGTCGAAGGCGATGGCGGTGATGGCCTGGCCCATGGCAATCACACGCCGCGCGACGGGCGCACCGTCACGGGAGTTCCGACGATGACGTTGTCGAAGAGTTCGGCCACGTCCTGGTTCAGCATGCGCACACAGCCCGACGACATGGCCTGGCCGATCGATTCCGGCTGGTTGGTGCCATGGATGCGGTAGAGCGTGTCGGCGCCGCCGGCATAGAGATAGAGGGCGCGGGCGCCCAGGGGATTGTCCGGGCCGCCAGGCTGGCCGTTCACCCATTTCTTGGCGCGCTCGTCGCGGTCGACCATTTCGCGCGGCGGCACCCAGCGCGGCCAGCGCCGCTTCATGCCGATCTGTGCGGCACCAGCCCAGGCAAAACCGGCCCTGCCGACGCCGACGCCATAGCGATTGGCCTGGCCATAGGCCAGCACGTGATAGAGAAAGCGGTTGTCGGGATCGACCACCAGGGTGCCCGGCTCCTCAGCTCCTTCGAAATCCACCATTTGCCGGTGGTATCGCTTCTTGATGTGGCGGAGGTCGATGTCCCCGACCGGGAAGTCGATTTCCGATTCAGGCGGCGGCAGCAGATCGGGGTTGAAATACTCTTCCTCGGGGACGATCCGGTCCGGATCCTGGGGGCCGTAGAGGATCGGCTGCTGGGCCCGGGCGATAGCGGGCAGTCCGGCGAGGGCAATCCCCGCGCCCAAAAACCGCCGCCGCGAAATTCTGTCCATCATCCGCCAATCCCTGCCGCGCATAATCTTGCGATTGCCGCAGGCTATCGAGGCCACAGGGGGCAGGACTTTGGTAGCCGCGTGTCCGGATTGTGGCGGACGATCACATTCCGCTGACCATGTGTCTATGACGCAACGGTGAAAGTGGCCTTGCCGGCCTGGTAGGAATTGGGTGCGCTGCCACGCGAGAAGGGGTAGCAGCTCATGGGCACGCCGCCGGGCAGGAAGGGGGCGGGATCGAAGCTCTCGCAAAGCTGGCCGTCCTTGGTCATCCATTTGCCCTTGGTGGTGCCCTTGCCGTCGACCTCGACGAGGGACGAGCCGTCCTCGGCGTAGAGCGTCGTTCCGGTGTTGTTGGGGCCTTGAAAGCGCCAGCTCTTGCCGGCCAGGATGGTGCGGATTTCGGTGGCGGAAAGGCCCTGGGAGGCCAGGGTGTCGTCGCTGACCGTGCTGCCGCCGCCGTTGCAGCCGGCGACGGCCAGTGCGACGGCCAACACTGC
>JANPCA010000416.1:0-15713 GCA_031430715.1 Hyphomicrobiales bacterium
GATGTCTCGACCGTGGCGCCGCACCAGATGCGGAGGCCGGGCGGTGCATCGCGATACGAGCCAATGTCGAATGCGGCTTTCTCGGCATCGAGCAGCTTCACCATTTTCTTCGGCACTGCCTCTGGCGCATCGAGCGTCAGGCAGACGGATGTGTTGGAGCGTGTCGCGTCAACCTTGGCGAGGTTCTTCGCGTGTGGCCGCTGATCCATCCAGCGCTGCACCACGGCGGCATTGGCATCGGCCCGCGCTCGCAAGGCTTTCAGTCCGCCGATCGACAGCGCCCATTTCAGCGCGGCGATATAATCCTCGACGCAGAGCATGGAGGGCGTGTTGATGGTCTCGCCCTCGAAAAGTCCGGCCATGATCTTGCCGCCGCTCGTCATGCGGAAAATCTTCGGCATGGGCCACGGCGGCGAATAGCTTTCGAGCCGCTGAACGGCGCGAGGCGATAGGATGATGACCCCATGGGCGCCCTCCCCGCCCAGCACCTTCTGCCAGGAGAAGGTCACCACATCGAGCTTGGCGAAATCGAGAGTCTGCGCAAAGGCGGCCGACGTCGCATCACAAATGGTCAGGCCCTTGCGGTCATCGGCAATCCACGACCCATCCACGACGCGCACTCCGGACGTCGTGCCGTTCCAGGTGAAAACCACATCATTGTCGAAATTGACGGAGCCAAGATCGGGCAATTCGCCATATGGCGCGATCAATTTGCGCGCATCCTTCAGCTTCAGTTGTTTCGTGACATCCGAGACCCAGCCCTCGCCGAAGCTTTCCCAGGCCAGCATGTCAACGCCGCGTTCGCCCAGCAGCGACCACAGAACCATTTCGACCGCCCCCGTATCGGAAGCCGGAACGATGCCGATGAGGTAATCGGCGGGAACCTCCAGCACCTCGCGCGTCAGCTCAATCGCCAGCTTGAGCCGCGCCTTGCCCTCGCCCGAGCGGTGCGAGCGGGCAACCAGTGCGGTGTTGAGGTGATTGACATTCCAGCCCGGCATCTTGGCGCAGGGGCCGGAGGAAAAATGCGCGCAACCCGGGCGCAAAGCCGGTATTGTGGCCGTCATACCTGTCTCCATCCTTGCAGATGGACTGGCCCACATTGGGGAAGGCTAGCCCGGAAACGCCTATGGCGGATTTCGCGGCGCTTCGCAAGCACGTGCCGAAAAAAGGGTGACCGCCCGATTAAGCGGGGGCCACCCCTTCTTACACCGAGGACTCTCGATCGAGCCTCAGAACTTGTAGCGGAGCCCGGTGAGAATCTGATGCTCCATCGGATTGTCGCCCGTCACCACGACATCGCGGAAACGGTACTCCACATCGAGGCTCAGGTTTTCCATCAGTTCCACCGAGGCGCCGGCCATCAGCGCGAAGGCAAAGCCGTCCCTGTCCCCGCCGCCATCGGCCGACTTCCAGCCATAGCCGACACCGGCACCCAGGAACGGCGTCACCATCGTGTCGTTCGGGATATCGAAATAGAGATTGCCGAGGATTGTGGTGACACCGACGGCATCATTGTTGCGCCGCGTGTCGTAGTTCCCGGCCCAGTCGAAACGCAGATCGCCGCGCAGATTCTCGTCATACTGATAACCGGCACCGCCGCCCAATGTGATGGCGCTATCGTCTTTCCTGTCGTCGGTGAGCCACGACCAGCCGATGTCGCCCCGCAGATAGAAGCCCATGGCCGCATAGGCGTCGGCCGGAACATCGCCCGCATCCGTCGCATGGGCCGCACCCGTCATCGCCGCCAACATGCCGAACGCCAGAATCGCGCGCTTGAAACTCGTCATTTTACTTACTCCCTTTACTGACCCAATCCCCTTGGATGGGAGGAAGCTAGGGGCCGCACATGGCCCAACCCGGGCATGATTGCGTCAACAAAGTGACGCTTGCCGAGTGTTGCGCCGTGGCCACATGAATATGTGCCAGGCTGGGATGGGGCGTTGACCAGAAACCAACCATAATGGGCATCCCCCTTCTCCCTCGGGAGAAGGAGGGGCCTACGCCGAAGGCGTGGGAGGACAAGGGGATCGGGCGCGTCAAATGTAAGCCCGATCCCCTTCCCAAGCTGCGCTTGGGCCCCTTCCTCTCCCAAGGGAGAGGAGAAACTTATCTTAAGCCGCCGTCCTGGCGATGACGCCGCAGAGTTCGTCGACGATATTGCGCACCAGGCTTTCATCGTCGCCCTCGGCCATCACGCGGATGACGGGCTCCGTGCCCGACGGCCGGATCACCAGGCGCCCGCCATTGCCCAGGCGCTGCTCGGCATCGGCGATGAGTTTCATCACCTGGTTGTCTTCGAGCGGCTTGCCGGACTTGAATTTCACGTTCTTCAAGATCTGCGGCAGCGGATGGAACAGGTTGCACACCTCGCTCACCGGTTTTCCCGCCCGTTTCACTTCCGCCAGCACCTGCAGCGCCGCCAACAGTCCGTCGCCGGTGGTCGAGAAATCCGACAGTACGATATGGCCCGACTGTTCGCCGCCCACATTATAGCCATGGCCACGCATGTGCTCGACGACATAACGGTCGCCCACCTTGGTGCGCACCAGCGCCAGCTTCTGGTCCGACAGATAGCGCTCGAGGCCTAAGTTCGACATGATGGTGGCGACCAGCCCGCCACCGCGCAATTCGCCGCGCCTGGCCCAGGCCGTGGCGATCAGCGCCATCACCTGGTCGCCGTCGACCACATGGCCCTTCTCGTCGGCGATGATGACCCGGTCCGCGTCGCCATCGAGTGCGATGCCGATGTCGGCGCGGAGTTCCTGCACCTTGGCGCACATGGCGTCGGTGTGGGTCGAGCCGCATTTGTCATTGATGTTGAGGCCGTTGGGCTCATGGCCGATCTGGATCACTTCCGCACCGAGCTCCCACAAGGCGGTCGGCGCCACCTTGTAGGCGGCGCCATTGGCCGTATCGATCACCACCCGCATGCCGTCGAGCGTCATGTCCTTGGGATAGGTGCGCTTGGCGAATTCGATGTAGCGGGCCTGCGCGTCCTCGATGCGCTTGGCGCGGCCGATCTTGTCGGAGGGGGCCACGCTCATCAGCGCGGCATCGTCCATCATCGCTTCGATCTTCGCTTCCTGCTCGTCCGAAAGCTTGTAGCCGTCAGGCCCGAAAATCTTGATGCCATTGTCCTGATAGGGATTGTGCGAGGCCGAAATCATCACCCCCAGATCGGCCCGCATGGAACGCGTCAGCATGGCCACCGCCGGTGTCGGCACCGGCCCGAACAGGAACACATCCATGCCCGAGGCGAGGAGGCCCGCAGTGAGAGCCTGCTCCAGCATATAGCCCGAAAGCCGCGTATCCTTGCCAATCACCACCCGGTGCCGGTGATTGCCGCGGCGATAGAGATTGCCCGCCGCCATGCCGATCTTCAGCACCATGTCGGCCGTCATCGCGCCCGAATTGGCCGTGCCGCGCACCCCATCGGTGCCAAAATATTTCCGCGCCATCATGGTCTCCCCACTATGGTCAAATCCCGCTCGCCTCCGGGTCGGCGGCGGCCATGGCCACGGCCAGTGCCTCGACCGTCCCTTTGACATCATGCACGCGGAGAATGTGCGCTCCGTTAAGGGCTGACCAGACGGCCCCGCCGACCGAACCATGCATCCGGTTTGCGGCCCGTTTCTCGCCCGTCAGCGCGCCCACGAAACCTTTCCGCGACAGGCCCATGACCAACGGCACGCCAAGCCCGTGCAACAGCGTGAACTGGCGCAGGAGATCGAGATTGTGCCGGAAGCTCTTGCCGAAACCGATGCCGGGGTCGGCGATGAGCCTGCCTTTGGAAATGCCCACCGCCACGCAAGCCGCAATCCGCGCTTCGAGGGCATCATAGACATCGAGCGCCACGTCTTCGTAAACCGGGTTCAATTGCATGGTCTTGGGATCGCCCTGGGCATGCATCAGGATCACCGGGCAATTGGACTCGGCCATCGCCGCCAGCGAACCCGGATCATATTGCAGCGCCGAAACATCATTGATGATGGAGGCCCCTGCTTCCAGCGCCGCCCGCATGACGGCGGCTTTGCGCGTATCGCAGGAGACCTTGAACCCCGCCCTGGCCAGCGCTTCGATCACCGGAATGACGCGGGCCAGTTCTTCGTCCAGGGGGACGCCTTCGGAGCCGGGCCGCGTGGATTCCCCGCCAATATCAAGAATATCCGCACCTTCCTTGGCCAGTTGCAGCCCATGGCCGATGGCGGCGTCCGTTTGGGCGTTTCTGCCGCCGTCGGAGAAGGAGTCGGGCGTCACGTTGACGATGCCCATGACGAGGGGCCACTCTTTATGACCGTCATTCCGGCGAAGGCCGGAATCAAGTCCGTCATCCAGTGCTCGCTGCGATAAAGCTGGATTCCGGCTTTCGCCGGAATGACGGAAACTAGGAAAGTCAGCGAACCGCCGGGTAACAGCGGTCCCATCCCTTTCGATCACCTCAACCATCGTATAGGCCACAGCGGCAAGGCCGCCGAGCGCTGCTCCGCGGCCCTGGGCGATGATGGCCCGGGCATCGGGGCCGTAAACGAGCCCGGCCGGACGGTGATAGACTTTGCGCATCAGGCCTGCGGCTGCGGTTCCAGTCCGGCCCCGCCGGCCTTGGGCGCCCCGGTGCTCGGCACCGACGACGACGTCCTCGCCGACTTCCGTCCGCTGTCGCCGTCGTCGCGCTTGGGCGGCGTACCGGTGAGCAGGTTCTTGATCTCGTCCCCCGACAGGGTCTCGTATTCGAGCAGCCCTTGCGCGAGGACCACGAGATCCTTGTTCTGCTCGGTCAGGATGCGCCGCGCCGAGATCAGGCCCTCGTTCACCAAGCGCTTCACTTCCTCGTCGATCTTCTGGGCCGTATCCTCGGAAATGTTCTGGGTGCGCGACACCGAGTGCCCAAGAAAGACCTCTTCCTGGTTCTCGCCATAGGACACCGGGCCGAGCGTGTCCGAATAACCCCAGCGCGTCACCATGGCACGGGCCAACCGTGTCGCCTGCTCGATGTCGGACTGGGCGCCGGACGTGACATTGTCCTTGCCGAAGGTCAGTTCCTCGGCAATGCGCCCACCCATCATGATGGCAAGCCTCGAGGTCATCTGCGTGTAGCTCATGGAAAGGCGGTCGCCTTCCGGCAACTGCATCACCATGCCGAGCGCCCGGCCGCGCGGAATGATCGTCGCCTTGTGGACGGGATCGGCCTTCGGCACCTTCATGGCCACCAGCGCATGGCCCGCCTCATGGTATGCGGTCAGCTTCTTCTCGTCTTCCGACATGACCATGGAACGGCGCTCGGCGCCCATCATCACCTTGTCCTTGGCCTCCTCGAATTCCGACTGCGTCACCATGCGCTTGTTGCGCCGGGCGGCAAGAAGGGCGGCCTCGTTGACCAGGTTGGCGAGATCGGCACCCGAGAAGCCGGGCGTGCCGCGGGCGATGGTCTTGGCGTCGACATCAGGTGCGAGGGGCACATTGCGCATGTGCACCTTGATGATCTTCTCGCGGCCCATGACGTCGGGATTGGGCACCACGATCTGCCGGTCGAAGCGGCCCGGCCGCAGCAGCGCTGGATCGAGCACGTCGGGGCGGTTGGTGGCGGCGATCAGGATGACGCCTTCATTGGCTTCGAAGCCGTCCATCTCGACCAGCAACTGGTTCAGCGTCTGCTCGCGCTCGTCATTGCCGCCGCCCAAGCCCGCACCGCGATGGCGGCCGACGGCGTCGATTTCGTCGATGAAGATGATGCAGGGCGCGTTCTTCTTGGCCTGCTCGAACATGTCGCGCACGCGGCTAGCGCCGACGCCCACGAACATTTCGACGAAGTCGGAACCGGAAATGGTGAAGAACGGCACATTGGCTTCGCCAGCGATGGCCCGCGCCAGCAGCGTCTTGCCGGTGCCCGGCGGCCCGATCAAAAGCGCGCCCTTCGGAATCTTGCCGCCCAGCCTTTGGAACTTGTGCGGGTCCTTGAGGAAGTCGACGATCTCGACGAGGTCGTCCTTGGCTTCCTCGACGCCCGCCACATCCTCGAATGTTACCTTACCATGGCGCTCGGTCAGGAGTTTGGCCTTGGACTTGCCGAAGCCCATGGCCTTGCCCGAGCCCGATTGCATCTGGCGGATGAAGAACACCCAGACGCCGATCAGCAGCACCATGGGCAGCCAGTAGATCAGCGCGTTGGTGAGGAGTGAATCACTCTGCGCGGCGCGGAAGGTGATCTCGACGTTCTTGCCGCGCAGTTCCTTCACCTGGTCTTCATAGCCATAGAGCGGCCCAGTGGTCTGCACCGTCGAGCCGTCGGTCAGCTTGCCGACGATGGTCTCGCCTGAAATGGTGATGGCCTGAATCGACCCGGCATTGGCCTTGTCGATGAAATCGGAATAACTGATTTCAGTGGAGGCTGAGCGTCCCACCTGGCCCTGGAACAGGCTGAACAGCGCGAAGAGCAGCAGTGCAATGACGATCCAAACGGCAAAATTACGGAATTGATTCACCTGATCCCTCGATTCTTGCCGCTGGCAACGTCCCCAACGGCACGGCTATCCCTAGAATGAACTGTAACATAGGTCGGCCAAAGCACATTTCCAAGCAGACTAACAGCGTAAACGCCGTCTTACAGTGCCCGCATTGGCGCAAACCGGGCATGAACCGGATTTGCCGGGTCGTAGCTGGCGATTTGCGCCGTCTGCCCGGCACATTGCACGGCGGGTTCGGCGAGCCGCACGATATGCGGCACCTCTCCGGAGACCAAAAGGCCTGGCGCAAGTGAGGCGGGGAAAACTGACGATCCGGGCGGTGCCGTGACCAAATACCGCCCGTCCCAGACGACGGTTCCCGAAGCCGGCACGAACACCGGCTGCTCGGCAATCCGGCCCGCCTCCCGAGCCACGGCGATCTCGGATTTGCGCGCCCACAAGATGGCTCCGCCCAGCGTGCGCCGGGTGCCGGGAACCATCAGCGCCTCGGCAACCCGCGCGATCTCGGCCCGCAATGGCATTGTTCCCGACCCAAAAAACGGAATGACCCGCCGCAGCACTCGCATCCGGATGGTGTGATGCAGCAACTGGAAGGACGAAGTGGGAAACGTCCCGAAACCTTGCGGATGGACCATCAGCGACGATGTCAGATAGCTTTGGGCCAACTCCCCAAGGACCCCGGAGGCATCACGGCATTCCTTCGCCAGATCGGCCAGCTTTCTTCCGTTGATCCGCCAGCTGGCATGGCCCGCCAGCGCGTTCCTGACCCTAACGCGCTCGAAGCGCTCGTCGGCGTTGCTCGGGTCCTCGATCCAGTCGTGATGGCGAATTCTCAAGTAGTCGCGGAGTTGCTGCCGGTTCTGGTCCAGCAACGGCCGCACCAGCTTGATGCCATCCCAATACGCCACAGGGTGAATGCCTGCCAGGCTGTCGATGCTGGTGGTCCGCGCCAGACGCATCAGAACCGTCTCGGCCTGATCGTCCAGCGTATGCGCGGTCAGCAATGCGGTGGCACCGTTGCCCCTGCACCACGTTGTCATGAGTTCGTAGCGCGCCTCGCGCGCCTTGGCCTGAAGCCCCGTCTTGGGTTTGGGGCCGTTCCAGAGAAGCGTATGGTGTTCGAGACCCAACCGGACTGCACGCCCGGCCACCACGACAGCTTCAGCAGCCGAGGCGCTGCGCAACCCGTGATCGACGGTCAGGACCGAAAGCTTTGGAATTCTGGCGCGCTGAAAGGCCCAGTCGTGCGCCAGCCCCATCATCGCCATCGAATCCGAGCCGCCGGAAACGGCGAGCGCCACATGGGCCTCGCCGGAAATCACCTCGAACAGATCAGGAGGCGCAGCCGGCACGCTTGGCTTCGGCCTGGGCCCGCTTACGGGCTTCGACCGCTTTCGGGTATTCGCCGCTCACCGCCCCATAGGCGGCACAGGCCTGCTCCCCCTGGCCCAGCTTGTTCAGCGAGATGCCGAGCTTCAAAAGGCTATCGGCGGCGCGGCGGCCCTTCGGGTATTTCTTGTAGCCCTGCAGGAAGGTCTGGGCGGCGCGCTTGAAATCGCCCTGGGCGTAGAAGGTCTCGCCCAGCCAATATTGCGCGCTGCCGGCCAGCCCATGCTCGGGATATTTCTGCAGGAAGGTCGAGAATCCGGCTTCGGCCTCGCCGAACTGGCGGCGCAGCAGGCTTTCATTGGATTTCTCGTAGAGCGCTTCCGGCGTTTCGGGCGATAGCGACACGGTTTCGATGGCGTCGCCGCCATCGGCTGGCATGGCGGCGTTCTGGTCGATGAAAGCGTCGTCGCCCGGTTCCTGCTGGGAGGGCGGAACCAGAACCTTGCCCTGGAAGCCGCCGTCGTCGGGTTGTGCCGCGGGCGCCGTCGAGCCGAGCAGCTTGGGCGCCGCCGCCTTGTCATAGGCCGGCAACTCGTCACTGGACTGTTCGGCGGGTGCCAGATTGAGCACCGGCTGTTCTTCGATCTCCGCAATCGCGCTGTCCGATGACGGCAGCGATGCGGCGGATGCAGCCGCCAGGCGTTTCTGCTGGGTCGGCTGGGCGATCTGAATTTGCTGCCGCTGGATAGCACCGGAGGTGACCCGGCCGCCCTGACCCTTGAGCTGCTTCACCTCAAAGGAAAGCTCCTCGACCTGGCCACTCAGATTGCGCACCTGCTCTTCGAGCTGCTGCATGCGCACCGCCATTTCGGCGGCATCCTGCGCCAAGGCGGGAGAGAGGCTGGTGAGCCCGAGAAGGGCGGCAATGGCTACGGAAGGTTTGAGAATTTTCAACATGCTCGGCACCAAACAACGCCCGTCGGACTTGAGGACTCTAATCCCCGTGCTGGTGAACCGGAATCGCGGTGAAATTGAGGCTTTGGCGCATGCCGAAACCACCCGTTCACGCCACTGTTGCTAGTTTGCGCCACCGGTGATGACGGTGACGGCGCGGCGGTTCTGCGACCAGCACTGTTCGGCATCGCACAGTGCTGCCGGACGCTCCTTGCCATAGGCAATCGAGGAAATGCGGTTGCCATCGACGCCTTGCGCGATGAGGAATTCGCGCGCCGCCGTGGCCCGCCTGGCCGAGAGCGCGATATTGTATTCGCGCGTGCCGCGTTCGTCGGCATGGCCTTCGACCTGCACTGTGACGCCGGAATATTGCGTCAGCCATTGCGCCTGGCGGCGCAGCGTTTCCTGGGCTTCGGGTGCAAGTGTCGATTTGTCCTCGGAGAAATAGACGCGGTCGCCGACATTGACGGTGAAGTCCTGTTCCGAGCCGGGCCTGACTTCGCTGGTCCCCGGGCCAGTTCCGGCGTCGAGGTCGGGCGTGTTCTTCTTGGAGCACGCCGCCAGTGCCAGAAAGCAGCTCAAGATCGCGATGGCCTTCAGGCCCGCCATACGAAACATCATCAAACCCACTCCTTGTGCGCGGCCCCTGCCCGGCCGAGACGAAACCCTTAATTTACTCTGATGCAACAGGGTTAATTTTCCCTGACACTATGCTCCCCTCTCCCCCACTTCAGTGGGGGAGAGGCCGGGTGAGGGGGTGGTGCAACGAGTCAAAATGTAAGCGCATGGAATCGTGGCAAGACCCCCTCACCCTGCCCTCCCCCCCCAAGAGGGGAGAGGGGGATATTTTGCTAACTCGTCTGCGCGCCGCCGGTGATGACGGTCACCGCCCGGCGGTTCTGCGACCAGCATTGTTCGGCGTCGCACAGTGCCGCGGGCCGTTCCTTGCCATAGGCGATGGAGGAAATCCGCGCCGCCTCGATCCCCTGGGCGATGAGGAATTCACGCGCCGCGGTGGCCCGTCTCGCCGAGAGCGAGATATTGTATTCGCGCGTGCCGCGCTCGTCGGCATGGCCTTCGACCTGAATCGACACGCCCGGATATTTCTGCAGCCATGAGACCTGGCGGCGCAGCGTCTCCTGGGCTTCCGGCGCCAGAACCGACTGGTCCTCGGCGAAATAGACCCGGTCGCCGACATTCACGGCGAAATCCTGCTCCGAACCGGGCAGCGCCTCGCCCGCACCCACGCCCGCGGCGGCATTGGCCTCGAGGTCCGGCGTGCTTTTCTTCGAGCAGGCCGACAGTGCCAACACGCAGCACAGCGCCGCGGCAAACTTGAAACTCAACTTGGACTTCATTTTGTACTTCCCGTTTTGGTGTTGAATTTGGCGTGAGCCTTAATCCCTGCCGGCTCCGCCGCTTTGAGGCCCCCCGGCCCGCAAACTTTGCTGTGTTCAATTGAGGCGTGGCGACCACGCCGGGTCCGAGCTGAAACCCGGGGTCGGCACCTGCTGTTCGTTATAGCCGGTGATGTCGACGGAAAAGAGCTGCGGTCCGCCGCTCTCGCCTTGTGATTCGCGGAAGAACATCAGCACGCGGCTGTTGGGCGCCCAGGTCGGCCCTTCGTTGTGGTAGCCTTCGGTCAGGATGCGCTCGGACGAACCGTCGGGCCGCATCACGCCGATGGCAAATTTGCCGCCGCCCTGCTTGGTGAAGGCGATGTATTTGCCGTCCGGCGACCACACCGGCGTCGAATAACGCCCGTTGCCGAAGCTGATGCGGTTCTGGCCGGAGCCGTCGGCCCCCATCACATAGATCTGCTGGGTACCGCCGCGGTCCGATTCGAAGGCGATCTGGCCGCCATCGGGCGAGTACGAAGGTGCCGTGTTGATCGCCGCCACATTGGTCACCTGGCGCAGGTTGCGCGAGCGCAGGTCGAGCTCGTAGATGTTGGAATTGCCGCCGTCCTGCAGGCTCATGATGACCCGCTGGCCGTCCGGCGAGAAGCGTGGGCTGAAACTCATGTTGGGAAACTCGCCGACGATCTCGCGCTGCTTGGTATCGATGTTCATCAGGTAGACGCGGGGCGCCGCATTGCCGAAGGACATGTAAGTAATCTCGTTGGTCGACGGCGAGAAGCGCGGCGTCAGCACCAGGTCGCGGCCATCGGAGAGCGCCCGCGCGTTGAAGCCGTCCTGGTCCATGATGGAGAGCTTCTTGACGCGCTTGTCCTTGGGGCCGGACTCGCCCACGAAAACGATGCGCGTGTCGAAATAACCGTCGATGCCGGTCATCTGCTTGTAGACGATGTCCGAGATCAGATGCCCGATGCGCCGCATGTTCTTTGGCGTCGTGGTGAACTGCTGCGCGGCGAGCTGCTGTTGCGTGTTGACATCCCACAGGCGGAACTCGACGCGGATTTTACCGCCCTCCATGAAGGTCTGTCCGGTCACCAGCGCCTTGGCCTGGATCTGCCGCCAGTCGGCAAAGCGCGGCGCCTGTTCGAAGGCGGTGATCTGCTCGATGAACGAGGCCGGATCGAGCGGTGCAAAATAACCAGACCGCCCGAGATTGTTGGTGATGACGCCGCTGATGGTCGATCCCGCCTCCTCGGCTCCGCCGCCAACCAGGAAGGGCGCGATGGCGATCGGCAGCGGATCGATGCGGCCGCCCGTCAGGTCGATTTCGGTGGCGGCCTGGGCGGAGGTGAAGCCAGCGAGTAAAAGAAGCACGGCGACGAATGCAGCCCTAGCTACTCCGTCATTCCGGCGAAGAAGCTGTCGCCGGGCGTTGCGAGTCTGATTGCCGGCATCGAAGGAAGCGGGATGCCAGCTTTCGCTGGCATGACGGAAGAAGAGGAGAGCGGCGGCCCGCATCATAAATTCCGTCACCCCAGCGAAAGCTGGGGTCCCGCTTTTTTTCGGTGACATCAGGCAATACATGAAAATACTCGTTCCGGTCAGCTGTCGAACATCATGTTCGGGTTGAAATTGATGATGAGGTCCTTCCACAGATCATATTTGTCCCGCGGCAGGAAGCTGTAGCTCTGGCACTCAAGCACCGCGGCCACCGCCGAGCGCGCCGTGGCATCGAACAGCGGATCGCCATTGCCGTTCATGATCTCGGGAGAGCCGATCACCGAGCCGTCGGGGTTGAGGCCGAATTGCACCTTCACCACCACGTTCGCTTCGCGCGCGCCAGGCGGCACCGTCCAGCATTGCCGGATGCGCTGCACCAGGGCCTCGATGATGGTGGCGGAAAGCTGATCGTCCGTACCCTGAAGATTGGCCTCTGCCTGGTCCGGCGCGCCGTCGATATCGGAGGTTTCAACCGGCGCCGTGCTTTCCTCGTCGATCTTGTTGAGGAAGGCCTCCATCTGGTCGACGTCGAGCTTCGGTTTTTTCTTCTCCGGCTTTTTGTCCGGCTTTTTCTCCGGTTTCGCTTCGGCCTTCTTGACCTCTTCCTTTTTCGGAGGCTCCTTCTTGGGCTCCGGCGTATCGCTGACCGTATCCTTGATCAGGTCTTTGAGCGGATCGGGATCAAGCGGCTTCGGCTCGGGCGGCGGCGGCTCGGCCTTGGGCTCCACTGCCACCTTCTTTTTCTTTTCGTCGACCTTGGCCTTGGGGTCGGCCTTCTCCTTGGTCTCGGTCTTCTTAGGTGCCGGCTTTTCCTTGGGCTTCTCGGCGTCCTTGGCCATCGCCATGCGTTTCGAGATATCGCCGATCTTGCTGATGTCGACTTGAATCGCCTCGACCGGCTTTACTTTGTGCGGGTTGGGGTCGGGCAGCACCACCAGTGCGGCGATCAGGATCGCCGCATGCAGTCCCAGCGATGATGCGAGGCTCCAGCGCATGGCTAGTTGGCTTCCGCCTTCAGCTTGGGCTCGGGCGAGCCGGTGACCAGGCCGATCTTGCGGTAGCCGGCGCTGTTCAGAAGGCCCATGACCTCCATCACCTTGCCATAGGCAACGGCCGTATCGGCGCGCACGAAGATCTGCTCCTCATAGCCGTTCTTGGCGATGGCGATGAGCTTGGGGCTAAGTGCTTCCAGGGTGATCGGCGTTTCCTGCAGGAAGATGGCGCCGTCCTCCTGGACCGACACGGTGATCGGCTCCGTGGACGAATCCATCTGCTTGGCTTCGGTCTTGGGCAGCTCGATCGGCACGCCCACCGTCATCAGCGGGGCGGCCACCATGAAGACGATCAGCAGCACCAGCATCACGTCGACCAGCGGCGTCACGTTGATCTCGCTCATCACGCCGCGCGACGACTTGCGCCGTCCGTTGCGGCGCTGATAGCCGCTTGTTCCGCCCGCCGAAGCGCCCATCCCTATACCCGTTCGTCCAGCTGCCTGGAGATGATCGCCGAGAATTCGTCGGCGAAGTTTTCAAGCCGCGAACCGATCTTGCCCGCGTCGGCGGTGTACATATTGTAGAAGATTGTCGCCGGTATGGCGGCAACAAGGCCGATCGCCGTGGCAAACAGCGCCTCCGCGATGCCGGGTGCCACCACCGCCAGATTGGTGTTCTGCGAGTTGGCGATGGCCTGGAACGACACCATGATGCCCCACACCGTGCCGAACAGCCCGATGAAGGGGGCGGCCGCACCAGTGGTGGCGAGAAACAGGAGGCGGGACTCGACATCGTGCATCTCTTTCTGGATCTGCACGTCCATGACCTTCTCGATGCGCTTCTGCACGCCCTGGAAGCCGGCCCGCAGCGAAGCCTCCTGGCTGCGCTTCCATTCGCGCATCGCCGCCATGAAGATGGCTGACAGTCCGATATTGCTGCGGTTGCCCATGGAGAGATAAAGGTCTTCGAGCGACTGGCCGGACCAGAAGAACTGCTCGAAGCGGTCGTTGGCGGAATTCATGGTGCGCATCGCGAAGAATTTCTCGATGATGATGGCCCAGCCCCAAACCGACGCGATGGCCAGCCCCAGCATCACCAGGAAGACCGGCCAGGACGCCTGCCACACCAGATGCCACAGGGAAATCTGGCTGCCCTGGGTAACCGTGTCCACTATTACCGGATCCATTCTGTCCTTCCACCACCTGCGAGGGCCAATCCCGCCCCGCAAGCCTTAAGCGCCACGTCTTCTTTTGGAGAGCGCGCCCTGAAACATGGCAAATCTGTCGAAACTGCGGCGGCTTGGGAGCTGGGGCCCAATTCGCGCGCCAGCCGCACCCTCACCGGACAGCTTGGCATCCACATGAATCGTTCTTGGTTAAGGCTTGGTTACAGGGATGATTCGGAAAGGGATTTCATGAGCGCCGCCATGTCCTTGGGAAGCCGTCTGGGACGCCCCGAGGCATCGACCAGCGCCACGGTTACATGGGCCGAAAAGAGGAGGTCCGTGCCGCGCCTGATCTTCTGTTCGAGTTCCATGCGGGCGCCGTTCGCAGTGACGAATTCGGTCTCGACCTCCAGCAGATCGTCGATCCGCGCCGGTTTGAGAAACTCGCACACCATGCGCCGCACCACGAAGCCCATGTCCTCAAGCTTGTGATGATGGATGCCGAGTAGCCGCAAGCAGTCGGAGCGCGCCCGCTCGCAGAATTTCAGGTAATTGGCGTGATAGACGGCGCCGGAGAAATCCGTGTCCTCGTAATAGACACGCAACGGAAGAATGTGGGTCTTGCCCTCGCGCCTGCCCGCCAGATCCGGCCAGCGCTCAGACATCGTGATCGCCGAGCGGCAGCACCCCTTGGGTGATCTCCGGGCGCTGCGGCACGGCCAGCCCCAGGTGCTTGAAGGCATGCGGCGTCAGCAGGCGCCCGCGCGGCGTGCGGTTGAGGAAGCCAAGCTGCAAGAGATAGGGCTCGACGATGTCCTCGATGGCATCGCGCGATTCGGACAGCGAGGCGGCGATGGTGTCGATCCCCACCGGCCCGCCGCCGAAATTCATGGCGATGCAGGTAAGGTAGCGGTGATCGAGCCCATCGAGACCTTTGTGATCGACATCGAGTGCGGCCAGCGCCTTGTCGGCCACTTGGCTGTCGATGACCGGCGATCCGGCCACCGACGCAAAATCGCGCACCCGGCGCAGCAAGCGCCCGGCGATGCGCGGCGTGCCGCGTGCCCGCCTGGCGATCTCGCGCGCCCCATCCTCGGAGACCGCCACCTGCATCACCCGCGCCGCCCGCCGGACGATCTCCAGCAGTTCCTCCTCCGAATAGAAATCGAGCCGCACCGGAATGCCGAAACGATCGCGCAGCGGCGTGGTGAGGAGCCCGGTGCGCGTCGTGGCGCCGACCAGCGTGAACCTGGCGAGGTCGATCCTGACCGAACGCGCGGCGGGCCCCTCGCCGATGATCAGGTCGAGCTGGAAATCTTCCATGGCGGGATAAAGTATTTCCTCAACGGCCGGGCTTAACCTATGGATTTCATCGATAAAAAGCACATCGCGGTCTTCGAGATTGGTGAGCAGCGCCGCCAAGTCCCCCGCCTTGGCGATGACCGGCCCCGATGTGGCGCGGAAGTTCACGCCAAGCTCACGCGACATGATCTGCGCCAGCGTCGTCTTGCCCAGGCCCGGCGGCCCCGCGAACAACACATGATCCAGCGCTTCGCCACGCGATTTCGCCGCCTCGATGAAAATGCGCAAATTCTGCTTGGCCTTCGACTGCCCGACGAATTCTTCCAGCCGCTGCGGACGAAGATGCGTGTCGATGGCGTCCTCGGGGGCTTTTTCGAGGGACGTGAGGCGGGTGTTCATGAACTGGACAAAGTAGTGGTCTGGGCGCCAGTTTTTGTCGCTGTCCGTCAGCACCGCAAGGGCGGAAATGGGGACTTTGAAGCGGTCGGTCAAGCGGTAAAAATAGACGAACATCCGGTGCGGGAAGTCAATGTCCCGATAGCCTTGGACCTCGATATGGGTCAATATCCACTGTTCTGTCCCATCCAGCAACCAGACTTTCAACAGCAAATCCACCCGGCGATGGGATTCCTCCGATTCAGGGAATATC
>JANPCA010000417.1:0-2733 GCA_031430715.1 Hyphomicrobiales bacterium
CGGAAGAAGCCGGAAATGATGCCGAGTGCCGAGACTTTCGCTTCCTCGGCACCTTCGAGAATGCGCACCGGCAGGCCTGAGGCCGCGGTGATGGCGGCGGCCAGATCCTTGCCATTGGTGGCGCGCCGGATGGCCTCCGTGGCGGTGACATCGATGCGCGACACGCCCATGGCATCGGCGATGGCCCGGAAACGGCGCAGCGCCTCGACGGTGCGGCGGAAACCTTCGGGTGCTATGGCGCCGGTCTGGGCGAGGCCATCGCCCAGGCGGCACAGGGACTTCTCGATATAGCGCGGCAGGGGTGCCCGGCCCAACTGGTCATAGACCACCATGCGCACCGAATTGGAACCGATGTCGACGATGGCATAGTGGTCCAGGGGCCCCGTGCCTTGCAGCCCGGCATCGAGATCGAGCGGCCGTAGAATGGCGGTTTCGCTGTGCTGGCCGGCGGCGGTCATGGGGTCACCCTTCCGGGCGAGACTATGCCGGGCCTAAGCTTCCGGCAAGGCCGTTCGCGCCGACGGGACGCAGCCCGTGGCTTGCCGCGTAGGCCAGGCATTCCGCCCACGGGCGAATGGCGGCGCTGGTGGTGGGCGAATGCAGCGACGTGGCGGCCGCCGCGTTGCCGAGGTCGAGGCAGCGGCCAAGCGGCCAGTCTTCATGAATGCCCAGCAGCATGCCGGCATAGAAGGCATCGCCAGCCCCCACCGACCCGGCAATCTCGTGGGGCGGCACATTGACCGAGCCGCGCATCGCGACCTCGCCGCCGCGCGTCACCGCCACGGCGCCATCGGGGTGGTGGATGGCCGCCATGGCGCGCACCCCCATGGCGAGCAGCGCGCGGGCCGCAGCCTCGGCGGCCCGCCAGTCGAGCCGCCCGTCGCGCGTGACGCTGAGACCAGTGACGCTCTCGGCCTCATAGTCGTTGACCACGAAATAGTCGATCAGCGGCAGGCAGGGCGGCACCCTGAGGTTAAGGATGGCGGCGGGCACCGGGCAGAGTTCGAGGCAGGTCTTCATGCCCTTGTCGAGAGCGGCCGAAAGCAGCTTCCGCCAGCCATCGCTTTCATCGAGATGGCGCGCCACGCCGGGGCTGCCGAGATAGTAAAGCTTGGCGCTGTCATCGCGCGGCAGGAGATGCCCGGCATCGAGGAGATTATTGACGCCCAACTGCGCGAAGAAGGTGCGGCGCCCGGTGGCGGCCGAGGACATCACATAGGTATGGCTGGTGACGGCACCGGGCAGAACCGCCATATGCGACGTGTCGAGCCCATGGCTCCGCGCATTGGCGAGCATGATCTCGCCGAAACGGTCATCGCCCGCCGCTCCCAGCATGGTCACCGGAAAGGGCGCGCCGAGTTTGATCAGTCCAGCCGCCGCATTGTGCGGTGGCCCGCCCGCGGCATATTCGGTGCGCTCGACGAAGGCCAGCGTCTCCTCGGCCGGCCAGTGATCGACGATATTGACGATATAGAGAACCACGATGCCGGCCAGAACGATGCCGCTTCTGCTCACTTGGCGTAGCCTTCCAGCACCGCCTCGGTAATCAGAAGATCATCCGCCAGCGGACGTTTCGGCCTAAGACCTTTCTTGGCCAGCGCGGCGTGATAAGCACGCACCGCCTCCTCAGCCGCGATGGCGCCTTCCAGCACCGGGCGGAACAGGGCCACGAGGTCGAGCGGGCTTTCGGCCAGGTTGATCTTGCGGCCGAAGAGCGCCACCCGGGCGCCGCTCTTTTCGGCCTGGGTGAGCAGTTCGAAGGTGTCGCGCACCGTCCCCGCCGAGCCGCCCAGAATGCCGATGACCAGGCCCGGATCATGGGCGGCCAGTTCCGCCATGGCGCGGCGCCCGTTGAAGGCCATCTTGAGGAAGGACGGCCGTGCGGCGCGCGACACGCCCGCCAGCACGCGGATGATCATATCGTTCACATAGAAGGGCAGCACCTCCGATGGAAGATTCTGCGGCGCGTTGGGATTGAACACTTCGAGGAAATGGCGGAACTTGTGCTTCATCGCGTCGTCGCGGAAACGGGCATAGGCCGCAACCGTGGCATAGTCGGCGTCGAGGTTGTTGTTGAAGGTTACCGAATAGAGTCCAAGGTCGCAGAACTTGGCGGCATGGCCCAAATCGGCCGTGCGCCAGGGGCGCGAGGGCTCCTTGGAATAATGCCCGCCGCGCGGCAGCCAGATGTCGGTCGTGTCATTGGCGCGGATGGCCGGAGTGACGGCCGACTTGTCGAACACGCCGTCATCCGTCAGCGCCTCGATGTTGGAGACCGAGCCCAGCATGATGTCCATCTGCTTTTGGCTGACGATGGCGCGGATGGCATCGCGGAACTGCGGGATCGAACGGTATGGCCCAGCCGGGTCCATGTAGTCGGCGGCGCCATTGCCATGGACGCCGAAGGCGTAATCGGGGTCCTTGGCATCGGCCAGGATGAACTGTGCCGGGGTGTATTTTCCGGCGCGGATGGCTTTCAGTTTTTTGTCGAGGGATTTCACCGGCATCGGCCTTTTGCTGTGTTGCGGTCGGTGGCCTGTATGCCTTAAGGTCGGCCAAAGCGGCAATGGCAAACTTGTCTTTTGCAATCCGCACAGCCTGCGCTCTTCCCTCGCATCACAACTTGTGCGAGGAGTTGCATATGATCGAACTGGTCCTGATACCGGCGCTGGGTTGCGATGCAAGGCTTTATGGGCCGCTCCTGCCGCTGCTGCCCGCCAGCGTGAGCCCAAC
>JANPCA010000418.1:0-10843 GCA_031430715.1 Hyphomicrobiales bacterium
AGCGCATGCGTCCAATCCGTTTCGTTCATCTTCGTCGACATCGCCGGACCTCCAAATCATCCGGCAACCCATGAATCACAATGCAAATGCTTCGGGAACCCTGAAAACTATACCTGAGTCAATTCGTCCACACGGCCTAGAGAGAAAGGAAGACTGGTTTTCCGGCGCCATTCTGCCAAGGCACGGCGAGAAGATCGCCGTCATGCGCGGCAAGGGTGGCGCGGTCGGTGAACAGGAAAAGGCCGGTCGGGGCTGATATTGGCTCCGGGCGGATGAGCCGCTGATAGGCATCGATCATGCTGTGGAAGTAGTTTTTGAGGGAAGTGGAACAAAACAGGAAAGTTGCATTTTTCGCAACACTGCGCTATATTGAGCAGGTGAGCAACGCTCCGGGGTTGGCGCCAAGCGCCAGCCGAAAAGTTTCAAAGGCCCGGTATTACTGGGCCTTTGTCATTTTGAGCTTCGGAAAACAGCTGTACTTGATGCCGAGCTGGGCTAAGTCTTTCGGGTCGAGAAGAGCATCGATCAGCCTTCCGTGCGCCATGAGCTTCTTGTAGGGCCGATAGTTGGGATCGTATCCGGCCTTCGCCATTGGGTAGAGAACCAGGTCGGCAATCTGAAGCATGGGCGTAGCCTTCGTCTTCCGGCGGGGTTCGCCAAGGACAACCTGGCGGAATTCTTCCGCCGTGAGCGCTCCGTAGGCAGCGGAATTCTGCAGGTCGAACGGCATGCCTTCTTTCTTCAATGCCCTCGCATATGCCAGGATGTCAGCATCCTCCACTGGCCCTGTGCCCTCGAAGAAAACCCTGAGGCCGCGCCCCTGGGCGCGAGCATATTTGGCGGATCGCTCGATCAAAACCGAATAGGAGGTCTTGCACATCATCCACATGCGCTCCTGATAGCGCTCGCGGTATCGCTCGACATAGCCTGGCCGGTGAACGACAGCGGCAATGCCGACAATCGGCAGGCCCAGCAGGAGTTGCTCAAGAGCCGGGAGAAACTCGGCGGCATTCTCGGGTTTCTTGAGCCAGCCGAACTCCTCGCGGCCACCGCGTATTTTGTAGGAATGCAAGGGATAGTCGATCCTCCACTCCTGACGGAACGCCTTGTAGGCGCCGATGAGGGGATCGACATCCTCTTCCTTGAGCAGGATGCCGCCAAGACCAAAGCAGTCCATGCCGTCCCTGCGCTGCTCATGGGGCTGGTGATCGGGATTCCGGCTGCCGGTGTCGTCGAGATACAGGTGTAGTTCGCTGATCATATGATTGAATTATCGTTCCGGGTGAATTTTGTCGTGTGTATCGTCAGCGTCATGCACAGAGATGCGTGAGCGGAAACGAAGCATTCCTTGAATTTCATGATTGGGGGAACGGGTTAAGGAGAAAGGAAGACTGGTTTTCCGGCGCCATTCTGCCACGGCACGGCGAGAAGATCGCCGTCGTGCGCGGCAAGGGTGGCGCGGTCGGTGAACAGGAAGAGGCCGGTCGGGGCTGACACCGGCTCGGGGCGGATGAGCCGCTGATAGGCGTCAATCATGTTCAGGGCGCGGGTGGGCGTGGTGGTCACCATGAGCACCCGGAAGCTCGGGATGCCGAAGCGCTGCTCGTGGGTGCGATTGTGGAAGGTCGCGGCATAGAGCACGAACTTCCGCAGGATCGAATTCTGCCGGAAGAAGATCGCAGGCTTCTGGCGTGTCAGGCTCGGTTCGATGGTCTCGGTGCCTTCATCGTTCTCCAGGAAATAGCAGTCGGGCACGGAATGGCCGGTCGCTGTTAGCCCGAAGATGCGATCGGGCCGGATGCCTTCCTCGCTTGTTGTGCCGCGCCAGGTGACACGGGTACGCCAACGATCTGGCACGGCGGCCTTGCGAGTGCGCTCGGGGGCATGCTGCTCAAGAAGCTCGACAAACGGCACCAGGGTCAGGCCGTCATGGCGCGGCAGGGCGCATTCCAGCCCGGCAACGATCCGGCTGGTGTTGAGCGCGTGATCGATGCTCGGAAGTTTCAGGCCTTGGTTCTTCTGCGTCCAGTGGGTGAGCGGCACGGGGATGTGATGGGTGTCGCGGATATGGCGGGCACCGGCACGGTCGAGCACATAAAACAGATGCTCGGAGCCGCCACCTGGCCGGAAGCGGGCGGCCTGCTGCGGCAGGCGGGCGAGATAGCCTGCCTTGCGCAAGCCATTGAGACGGCGTGACAGCTGCTGGCGCGATCGGTGCGGCAGACGCCGGTAGATCATTTCGCTATCGGCGATCCGGTGGTCATGGACGAACTTGATGATCGCCGCGTCGTCCCCGGTCGGTGAAAATCGCGGCGGGATTGCCGGATGCTTGAAGCGCGGCGAGGCAGCGCGATGTGAGCTCATGCCATCAGTATATCAGGAGGCGGGGAAGGAGAGCATCGGAAGGGCACACCGGAATGCAGCATGAAGGGCCATTCTCCGAAAAGCACCTCTTTAAACAACGAGACGAATTGATTTACTTATAGGTAAATTTTTGTCATGGTTTTCCCTTGACGCAAGGAGAAAGGGAAACCCACTCAATGTTTTCGGAAAAAACAATATATGGCTTATTGCCATATATTTCGGACTGCCGTCAAGGATGTAAGCGATTGTTTTAGCTGACAGAACGGGAAATGTCATGCCGCTTCGAAATCCGCGATGAATTCCGTGACGAAATCCGGCGCAATGTGATGACGCCCGCTAACCTGGCCCTGTCAGAGACAACGCTCAAGGCGCTGCATTTCATCTATCGATACCGGTATCTCACAGTTGCTCAGGTGGCAGGCGTCACCGGCCTCCGCCCCAAATCCACCTCCGAAATGTTGCTCCGCCTGGAACGCCAAAAGCTCTTGGGCTTCTTCGGCAACACCGGGATCAGGGGCTACGGCAAAACCCCGAAAGTCTATTTCCTCACCAAGGGTGGCCACGCCATCTTGCGCGACGAAGGCGCCTTTCTCGGACTTGAGGTTGGCGACTACAAGCCGATCAACATCACCAGCCGGTGGTCGCCCCAGATGTATCACCGGCTCGCCACCCTCGATGTCCTGCTCTCCCTTGAGCGGGCCTGCATGGGGCTTGCCGACTATGCCCTCCCGGTGACCTTCGTCGAGTATCGCCGGGAGAAGGCCAAGGACGCCTGGGCGGGGGAGACCACCGATTTTGTGTCGGACGCTCACACCCCGGAAAACCGCATCGTGCCCGATGCCGGGTTTGTGCTGGAGAACCAGGTGAGCCGACAACGCGCCCTCTTCCTGATCGAGGTCGATCGCGGCACCGAACGCCAGGTGACGCAAATCCCTGCGGCCGTGGTGCAGAGCTTCAAGCACAAGATCGGGCAATATGACCGCTACCTGAAGGGCGGGAAGTTCAAGGCGCGCTATGCCCCCTGGGGGCAGTTCTCGCACTTCGTGCTGTTGGTCATCACAGCCGGGCCGGGGCGAGTCGAAAACATGCGCCGCAGCCTCAGCGACCTGCCACGGGAATACCACCAGTTCTACCGGTTCTCGACCCAGGACGCGGTCGTGGCGAACTTCTTCCATGGGCAATGGAAGGGGAGGTCGGCAAGCGACCAACAAGACTACCAGCTCATCAAAGGGAGGACGGCACCATGAAGGTCGACATCAAGCATGTGGAGAAAAGCCAGGGCCTGGTTTTCAAGAAGAAGTTTCATGGGGTCGCCCTCACGGTGACCTTCAACGAGGAAGAAAAGGCGATCATCGAGAAGCGGAAAATCGGGCTCGACATTATCCTCGAACGCGCCACGCCCGCCGACGTGGATGAGGAGAAACACGAAAGCCGGGGCCTGGTGGGGAAGATCGGCACGGCGATGTTGAAGGGCAAGGACGCCAACCACTTCCATTTGACGCTGAACAAGCTGTTGAAGGGAACGGACACCTATTGGGTGGCAACGCCAGCCGACGCCAAGGGTTACGAGCAAGATTTGCGTCAAAGGCTTCCGATCATCAAGGACTTCATCATGGAGAATGCGAACGCTGGCGAGGGCGGGAGCTTTGAGCTCTAATTCCTCCGATCTCGAAAATGCCGCCTACATCGTGGCCGTGGCGGCCGTCATCGTCATTGCCATATGGGCGAGTGTGATCCTGTTGCCCTTTGCCGTGGCGGGCCTGGGCGGCATCTACTACTGGCGCAATGTCTACGGGCCGCAAAGGCAATCAAGGATCGAAGCCAGACGCACCGACATCCTTCACAAAGAAGCATTGCAACATGCCTCGGTGGGGGATGGGTTCTTTGGGCAGCTGGACAAGGCGGGCATCATGGATGAACAGCTCCGTGAGGTCGCCCATGAGCTCTATCGGCTGGAAGGCCTGTTGCCGCCCGAGAAGCCACCAGGCCTGAGCGACACCATCCAGGCCGCGCGCTACCGTGACCGCCTGTTGAAGTTCACCGAGAATGCCCGGCCAGAGCATGTCGACCGCTTCATGCGCGAGGTGGTGCGCTTGCTGCGGCCCCTGCAGCATGCCGACAAGACGGGCGGCATCTTCACCGCGCGGGTGCCCCGGACACCTGAGCAAATCGAAGGCCTGATCCTGTCATTTTTTAACACGGAGGATTGCTTCAAGGACTTGCGCAAGGCACTCGATCGCAACTTCAATGAGCAGAAAGGCGTCATGCCCGGGAAATACACCGGCAGCAATTGCGCCTGGGATTACCTCAAGGACACGCCCCTGCTGGCACTGGAGTACATCGAACGGTCGGTATCACTGAGCAACCGGACATCCCACACCCACATTCTCGGCGCGTCAGGCTCGGGGAAATCGAACCTCATCGAATATCTCATTTCCCGCGACCTCTCGGCCGATGATTGCTGTGTCGTCGTGATCGACAGCCAGGTGCAGATGATCCCCAAGCTGGCCGATGTCGATATCGATGTCGATGACGTCACCTACATCACCCCCAGCTGGAACCTGGCCTTGAACCTGTTCGATGTCGGCTATGCCGATATGAAAAAAGCAGGCATCGAGGGCGAGCGGCTCATCAACACCACGGTCGACCTGATCAGTTTCGTGCTCGAAGGCATGATGGGCGCCCAGCTGTCAGACCCACAGAAAACCATATTCCAGTATGCCATTCAGCTGGTCATCACCATTCCGGGCGGCAACATTTTCACCTTCTTCGATCTCCTGGCCGATGACGGCCACCTCGCCTACAGCGATCAGATCGAGCAGTTTGATGCCAACACCCGCGCCTTTTTCCAGCGGGATTTTGGCGCCGAGGAATACAAGCGCAGCCGCGAGGCCATCCGCCGCCGCCTGCAGAGCATGCTGCGCAACCCGACCTTCCGGCGCCTGTTCTCGGCCACGGAAAACAAGGTCGACATGTATGAGGAACTCCAGAGCCGCAAGCTCATCCTCATTGACACCAATCTGCCCATGCTCGGCAAGGACGCCTCGGCATTCTTCGGCCGCTTGTTCATTGCGCTCATCGTCCAGGCCTCACACCGGCGCTTCGGCAATCGCGGCCACGCCTACAGGCCCGTCTATCTCTACGTCGATGAGGCCCACGAATATTTTGACAGCAAAATCTCGGAGATTCTGGAGCAGGCGCGCAAGGCCAACATCGGCTTGATCATTGCCCATCAAAGCGTATCCCAGGCGAAAAACGAGGAGAAGAACATCATCGACCCGCTGATGGTGAACACCGCCACCAAGATCGTCGCCACCGGATACAGCAAGGACGCGGCGGTGATGGCGGGCAGCATGCAGACAACCGCCAATGCCATCCTGGCGCTGCCGCAATACACCTTCGGCCTGTACTCCAGGGATACCGGCTTTGTGCCCATTCGCGCGGTGCCAGATCCGTTGCGGCACCTCGCCTCGCGTTATGACAAATCGGAACTGAAGATCGCCATTGAAGAACGCTACGGGCCAAGTGCTCCGGTGCTGGATCGCGACGTAGACGCTGATGAAGCATCCCGCGCGCCGGAACAACGCACCCAGCCACAGGGCGCGGAAACCGATGTGGACACGGGCATAGACCTGGGCACGGTCACGCCGATTTAGGGCGCATCCATCAGCCCGCCAATGTGCGGTGGGCGAGCGCCTCATCACCCGCGTCCCGCATGGCCATTGGAAGACCTTGACCTTCCTGGCCGCGTTGCGTCACGACCTTATCAAAGCGCCCTGTCGCCTTCGCTCCGCTCAGGCTTGGACGAGTTGGACGAGATGGCGCGACGGAGAGACTACAATCAGTATCGGATGAATTGGCGAACGTCGAACTGAACGGACTGTTTGCATAATCCAAAGACTTGCTGCTCCAATGAGCGTAGGTCTGTTGACCTAAAGACAAGGACAAGTTAGACATGGCTGTGATTGAAATCGCGGAGCGATTGCTATGGAAGGACTTCCAAAAATCGTCGCTTTCATCGCCGTCGGCGCGATCATTATTTCAATCAATTTCTGGTATGTAACGGCGCTCATATCCAGCTTTTCGGACAGCGAAATTGTTTTCGCGCCCGTAACGGTGATCGGCCTGGGGGCCTCCACCCCGGTGGCGGACGAAAACCTGTCGAGAATGCTCCTGCAGCGCATCAAACAGATCGAGTGGGGCCTCGATCAATCGCAAGCTGAGCTCCAGGCGCGGGGCGATAGCTCCAATAGGAACGGAGAAAACGGAGGCGGCGGAGAGGATGAGGATGCATCATCCGGCATCAGGCCCGCCGTCGGCATAGGCGGCTTGCTCGGGCCGATCAAGAAGGCTGGGCTCGGCGCGCGGCTCTTCGATCCCGCCAAAATCGACGCCAAGATCGGGGGCGTCGATGTCGGCGGCCTCCTACCAAGATTTCAGCGGTGGTTCGTCCAGGACAGGATATTCGAGCTTTCGATCACCTATCTCGATGCGAAGACTGCGATCATCAGCGGTAACGCCGACGTCCTGCCGTTCGGAGACCGCCGGCCCTTCTCGCTCAAGGTGCCCGACGCCAATACTGAAACCATCGTCGACAGTATGGCGCATGAACTCCTTCTCCGGCAATTCAAGAAGGACAACGCCGATTTCAGGACTCTCAACCTCGAAGAGTTCAAGACACTCATCGCATCGATCAGCGACATCGCCACGATAAATCAGCGCGTCATCGAGCGCGAGGAGCGGTTGACGGACGAATACGCAAGAGTGCTCGCATCCCTTGAGTCGCTCTCTGGCAAATTATCGCATTGGAGCGAACTGAATTATTTCATCGGGTCGGTAGCCGAATCCGCAGGCGAGAGCGAAAAGGCGCTGACATTCTACATGCGCGTCAAGGCAGCGAATATTTCCCCCGAGCTGGCGGCGGAATTGGATGACAAGATCGCGGAGATCGAGCGCCTCACCGGCAAATCGATCGCGGCATCCGAGTCCGAAGCATTCCAACGGATCGAAGATGAAGCTAAATACGCGACGGGAATACTCAATGAGCTTTTCGGATTAAAACTCAAAGTTCCCAAAGTTCTACCTTTGGAGCGTGATTATAAGAACAGCTATTGGGATGGAAAGGCGATACACGCGCCCTCCCCGGTCGCCGAAATTCCGGACATCGTTTATCACGAAGCGTCATGGCAGTTTATCCAAGAACGCTTGAAGGGCGGTTTTGAAAATCTAAACGGCAGCATCATGCAGTCTTACACGGACATATTGACCTCTGTCATACGGCAACGAAAACGCAATCAGACGGCCGCGACGGCTGAGTGGGTTATTGCAGAAGGCTCAATAGCCTGGCTGAGCGGAAAACTGGACAAGATCAAAACCGACTCCCGGCCGTTGAGATCACTCAAAGCGCCCGGAACCGCATATGACGATCCCGTCGTCGGCAAGGACCAACAAGTCTCCCACATCAAGAATGCTCTACCGGAGAAAGGAACGGGCGGTGAATATTTCGTAAATTCTGGCATCCAGAACAAGGCATTTTATGAAACGTCACTCCGAATTGGGACCGACAAGGCCATCCGTGTTTGGATCGAGAGCCTCGGCAGTTACGACAAGAATACCAAACTGAAAAATGCAGCGGAAACAACGAAAGAAACCGCGCAAAAGCTATTTGGAAAAAACAGCAAGGAGGCGACCGCCGTTAAGGACGCTTGGATCGTTGTCGGCTTGTAGGCTCCCATTGAGTCTCCGAGTCGGTGTGAGACCGCATTCAATTGTTCCACACTGCGATGCTTCCACCAGTCCGATTGATCACGCCGGTTGAGTTCGCGCGCCGTAAGCTGATCGCTAAGCTAACCCGTATCTGACTGTCCGTTCATGAGCCACGCCCGAGTCCGCCTTCGATCTCACGCGCGGCGGGACTCTTTTGTTTCTGAAAGTGCCGCAATCCACCTCGTGATGTTGCCCTCGATCTCCTCACGTGGCCTGGCATAGCGGGTCATGCGCTTTTCGATGGTGGCACGGCGCGGTGATCGCACCGCCTGGCGCGGCAGGGTGCTGGCCAGGAACGGCCGCAGGGTGGCGCCACCATTGGTGAGGCGCACGCAGATGTCGCCGCGATTGAGGCCGCGCAAGGTGGCGGGGCTGTATTCGGAGAGCTCGCGGGCCAGGCGGATGGCATCATCCGCTCCGACCCGGAAGCACACAAGATTGCCGACATTGCCGAAGACGGCGGCTTGTACCTCCTCGCTTGTCTGGGCGAGGTACTGATGGCTGATGCAAATGGTCAGCGCGAACTTGCGGGCTTCCGAGAGGATGGCAGCAAACGCATCGGTGCCGAAATTATGGAACTCGTCGAGGAACAGATGAAAGTCGCGGCGCTCGGACTCGGGGATTGCGGCGCGCTTCATGGCAATGCTCTGGAAGCTCGCAACCAGCAGCGAGCCGATGAGATTGGCCTTGTCCTCGCCGATCTCGCCCTTGCTCAGGTTGACGATGAGCACCTGGCCTTGATTCATGATGCGGGAAAGATCAATCGTCGGTTTCCATTGCGCCAGCATGTTGCGCGAAGCGGGTGCGGTGATGATGGCGCCCACCTTGTTTTGGAGGGGCGAGATCGCCTCGGCCCGGAAGCGCTCGTGCCATCCGGCGAACTCCAGCTGCCAGAACTGGCGCACCTGCGGATCGGCGATGTGTTTGACAACGGCGGCACGGTAGCGCTCGTCAACCAGCATGCGCGGCACGGACAGCAGCGTGGGCCGCAGGTGGTCGGGGGCGTCGAGGATGGCGGCAAACGTGTTGAAGAGAAGATATTCGAGACGGGCGCCCCAGCTGTCGCGCCACAGATGGCGGAAGGCGGCGACAAGGTTTGAGGCAATGAGCGATCGATCATCGATGGGCACCCGGTAGAACGGATTGAGGGCAACGGCGTGTGACAATCGCGCCGGTTCAATCAAGGTGGTGTCGTTGATGCGCGAGGACGGCACCAGATCGAGCACGTCATCGGCCAGATCGCCATGGGGATCGATGAGGGCGAGGCCCCTGCCCTGTATGAGATGTTGGCGCATCAGTTCGCGCAGCAAGGTGCTTTTGCCGGTGCCGGTCTGGCCGATCACGTAGAGGTGGTGCCGGAGATCGGCAGGGGCCAGGCCAAAGAGCTGGGGGCGGCCCCAGACTTCGCGCGAACCGATGATGAGGTGATCGCTGTCCATAGCCCAAAGTCAGCCCCTCTAGTCCGGAACCGTCACGGGCAACCGGCTGGGGCTCGTGAGGGTGGGTTCCGCCGCCGCACGTGCCGGTGATGGCGGATGGGAACGCTTGCCGTGCCTGAAGACCGGGCCGCATGTGCCTGAAGCAGTGCCGGTCGGCTCCAATTCGGAGTGGAGGCAAGGGAGGAAAGGGGCTGGCTTTGTGCCACGGTAATGTTGCACGTGAAGCACAACCAATACAACCAAAGATCAAGTATTGAATAAGTATTACACGTAAAATTGCAATACATCCAGAGCATGTGTACACTTCCGCAAGTTTTGTTCTGAATTTGCAACCACTTACGGAGTAAACATCATGCCAAGCGAACGCGTCGACTTCAAACATGTGCGCGAGCACGCCAGTTTCGAGCCGGTCATCACCCATTACGGCCTCGTTCTACAGGGCAAGGGCGATCAGCGATCGACCCTTTGCTGTTTCCACGAGGAGAACACCGGCTCGCTCAAGATCAACCTGGCCAAGAAGATCTTCAATTGCTTCGGCTGTGGGGCGAAGGGCAACATTCTGGACTTCGTGACCTTGAAAGAGGATGGCGATCCGGAAAACACCGCGGATTTGCGCCGGGGCGCCCTCAAACTCGCGGAAATCTGCGGGATTGACGCGTCGTCCCGTGGCCGAAGGCCCGCGCAAGCCCCAAAATCGCGCCAGGACGGGCAAAAAGCCCCGGCACCTAATGAAGTGGCCCCCTCCCCCGAGAAACCCGCTGGCGGCCCTCCTGGCCCCTCACAGGCCGTTGTGGAGAACAAGCCGCTGTCGTTCCGGCTGCAGCTCGATGCCAATCACCCCTATCTGGCGGCACGGGGTCTCAAACGGGAAACCATCGAGGCCTTCGGGATCGGTCATTGCGGGCGTGGGCTTATGAAGGGGCGGATCGCCATTCCGATCCACAACGAGAGAGGGGAGCTCATCGCCTATGCTGGCCGCTGGGCGGAGACGGAGGTTCCGGCCGATACGCCGCGCTACCTCCTGCCAGAAGGTTTCGGCAAGCAGGCGGTCTTGTTCAACCTGCATCGGGCGGCAACACGCAGTCTGGCGGTCAACTTTCTCGATGTCATGGTGATCGCCGAAAGCTACTGGTCGGTGATGAAACTCCACGAGCTCGGCTTCCCAGCGGTCTCACCCATGGGGCACTCGATCTCAGCGCAGCACTGCGCCCTGCTCAAGTCCTTCCATATCCGTAAAGTGATCGTGCTCTTCGACGGCGATGAAGCTGGTGCAA
>JANPCA010000419.1:0-5582 GCA_031430715.1 Hyphomicrobiales bacterium
TGAGCCAGCACGTTGCGGACGCCGCGGCGGCAGATGTTGACGCCTTCGCGTGAAACCGTTCCGCCGCCGCCCAACTCGGTACCGATCGTCGTCAGTCCGAAACTGCAGGCGCACGCCGTCGCGGTGCGCGGGTCGCCCAGATTGGGAATCACGATGGTAACGGGTGCGTCAAAGGCCTTCGCCGCTTCGATGTTTTTTGCCAGGAGAACCGGATCGTTGCTGGGTTCGATGACCGCGCTCACCAGGATGTCGAGCGACGAGCCGCCCGAATGAAGGTCGATGAACGCATTGCCGCGGGGGAAAATTTCCTGGGCCATGTAGGCCGCAATCTGCTGTGTGATTGAGCCCGCGGTATCGCCCGGAAATGTCCGGTTGAAGTTGAGGCCGTCTACTGGCGATGTGCGCTGCCCGGCGACGACGGCATGAACGTTGTTTGCTGGCATCAGGATCAGCCGCCCAGCAATTTCGCCCGGCTGCAGTTCCCGGATGAGTTCCGAAATGATAATCGGCCCTTCATATTCATCGCCATGGTTTCCACCTTCGATGATCACAGTGGGGCCATTGCCATTGGCGATCACCGCCAGCGGGATGCGGGTGGCTCCCCAGGCGTCATCGTTTGGCGAATGCGGGATCATCACGAATCCAACCCGTTTTCCAGGTTGATCGAGGTCTACTGTTGAGAAGGCGGTTGAATTCAGTTTCTTTGCCGGCATGGATTCATAGGGCTCATTTGAAAACGATTGGATCCGGACATCCTACCTGGAAAATGGAAACCTTGCGTTATAGGAAAGGTGGCATGCGGCCCTCGCATAGACCGATTTAAAACTAACTTGCTTAAAATTCAGCCCTCCGTCAATGGCCGATATTGTTTCAAAAGTCGTTTACCAGGTATTGTCAGGGAAACATACATACGTCCGCGTTTAAGGTAGAACTAACTGGCCAGTTTAGAGGTCTGGAGCTGATGTAGCCGGCCGGCCGTGAACAGTCCGATTTTCATGTGTGGAATGGTCTGACTGGCCCTAACAGCAACGCCAGCAACAGACGCAAAAGCATCCACAGCCAGTGCAGCGATCAGAATGCCGCCGAGCGATGGCCCGAGCGCGGTGCCAATCGCCGACATGGTGCCGAGCATCCCCATGATCCGTCCGGTCATCACCTTCGGAACTGTTTCACCGACGAGGGAATTGGTCAGTGCCATCATGATGGCCGTTCCGAAGCCCTGCACCGTCCCCCGGCGATCAGCAGCCAGAATATCGTCGCAATGCCGCAAACCACGGAATCTCCCGTGAACAGCACCGGACCAGCAAGCAGCAATTGCCGCCACCCAAAGATGTCACCCAGCCGCCCAACGCTGACAATTCCGTTGTCTTGGTCACTGCTTGTTGTGGCCGATACCTGTCAGTCAACGTGCCCAACAAGCCGCCCAACTCCTCAATTGTCTGGCTCAACCGGGCGGATGTCTTCTATTGTGCGGAATGCGTTTTCAGCGGGACCTGTCCCCCAGGCAAGGAATGGCCGGCGTGGAGATCAAGTGGCTTGAGGATTTTTTGGCGGTGGCGAGCAGTGGCAGCTTCTCGCGTGCGGCGGACGCCCGGAATGTCACCCAGCCAGCGTTCAGCCGGAGGCTGAAGGCGCTGGAAACCTGGATTGGCGTGACGCTGCTGGATCGCAGCAGCTATCCGATCACGCTCACTCCCGCCGGAGAGAAGCTGCTCCCCGTGGCTGAACGGGTTGTCCGCGACATCCGTATTGCGCGCGACGAGGTTCGGGTGCGCGCCGTGGCCGACAGATCGACGTTGAAGCTGGCGATGCCGCACGCGCTCGCCGTGGGTTATTTCCCATCATGGTGGCAGACAGTTGCGGGATCCAGGGACGATACTACCGTGAAGGTCATTGCCGACAACCTGCACGACTGCGTTGAACTGCTGCTTCAGGGCGGTTGCGAATTCCTCCTGTGCTATCGCAACAACGCCGTTCCAAATCCTGTTCTGGCGGGCGGCTTTGTTGGCATCGCGATCGACACCGACAGCCTCGTACCGGTCGCCGCACCCGATGCAAGCGGAAAGCCGCTGCATGCCTTGAGCGCCGATACGGCCCATGCCGTGCCGTACCTCAGCTATGCGGCTGACTCCTTCCTCGGCAAGGTGGTTGCCAGCCTGCTCAATGCAACGCCCGTCAAGTATCCACTCCGGCTCTGCTACGAAAGTGCATTTGCCGAGGCCGTGCGGGCCCAGGCACTCGCCGGCGCCGGAATCGCTTGGCTGCCGAAAAGGCTCATTGCGGGCGACCTGGCAAGCGGGCGCCTGCTTCCGGCCGGGAACGCGCTTCCACAGGCCGATCTCACGATTTGCCTGTACCGCAGTGAATCGCCCATGCAGCCCATTGCCGAGTCGATCTGGCGTATTTCAGGCTCGTCAACCCAAAATGGCGCATGATCGAGCGCCATGCCAAAGCAACATAGTTTCTTCCCATCTGCGCATTGGCGGCAGGGCTGCGGCTGAACTAGTCTCGCCGCCTATCGGGATGCCGCATGAGCAACGCAGATGAACTTGTAGTCGGTGTGATCGGCGGGCTCGGACCCGAGGCGACGCATGATTTCTTCGGCAAGGTGCTGGCGCATTCGCAGGCGGGAAGCGATCAGCAACACCTGCATCTCATCATCGAGAATAACCCAAAGACGCCCAACCGCAACGATGCCATTGCCGGCCGTGGCCCATCGCCAGGGCCAGCCCTTGCGGCAATGGGTGAGGCGCTGGAACGGGCGGGTGCCGATTTCATCGTCATGGCCTGCAACACCGCCCATGCCTTCGAAGCAGATATTCGCGCCGCGATCCGGAAGCCGTTTGTCAGCCTGATCGGGGAAGTGGCCGCCGAGGTGCGGCGCAAACATCCCGCGGCACGGCGCGTTGGTCTTCTGGCCTCGCAAGGGTGCCTTGATGCCAGGGTTTATGACGCGCTCCTCTCCCGTCATCATCTGGGTGCGGTACTGCTCGATGCCGCCGCGCAGGCGGAGTTCATGACGTTGCTTTACCGCATCAAATCGGGTCAGCGAGGTGCAGAGGTAAAGGCCCGCATGAGAGTGCTCGGCGAGAAACTGGCCGCGGCCGGCGCCGATGTCATCATCGCGGCTTGCACCGAGGTGCCTCTGGTCCTCAAGGCCAGCGGTACTTCCATGCCGCTGATCGATTCCACCGACGTGCTGGCAAGGCGTTGCGTGGTCTATGCGCGCCGCATCGAACCCCTGCCTATCCATTCGGGAGATCAGCAATCTTGACGGTAGCCTATTTGAAAAAGGCGGCCAAGACCGCATCGGCTGGCGAAAGCGATACCCAGGCCACCGTCCGGGAGATGCTCGATGCGATGCGAACTGGACGCGAGCAGGCGGCAATTGACTATGCACGGCGGCTCGACGGGTGGGAAGGCGACATCGTCGTCAGCCGCGCGCTGATCGACAGCGCCATCAAGCGTTTGCCCGAAACAGTGAAGGACGATATCCGGTTTGCACGTGACCGGATCTGCGCGTTCGCCGCGCAACAGCGTGACTCCGTTCGAGAGTTCGAGATCGACCTGCTTGACGGGTTGGTGGCTGGGCAGAAGGTCATCCCGATCACCACGGCAGGATGTTATGTGCCGGGCGGGCGCTACGCGCATGCCGCCTCAGCCCTGATGAGCGTTGCCACGGCGCGTGTCGCGGGCGTGCACAACGTGATTGCCGCTACGCCGTCTCACCGGGAACGTGGCATCAATCCCGGTATACTCTATGCCATGGACATTGCCGGCGCCGATACCATTCTGGCGCTGGGGGGCGTTCAGGCCATTGCCGCGATGACATTTGGCCTTTTCACCGGCCAACCTGCCGACATTGTAGTGGGCCCAGGCAACCGGTTCGTGGCCGAAGCCAAGCGGATGCTGTTCGGGCAGATCGGCATCGATGTCGTGGCGGGCCCCACTGAAACCATGGTGATCGCCGATGACACGGCCGATGCCGCGATTGTCGCCGCCGATTTATTGGGGCAGGCGGAGCACGGCCCTGACTCCCCATGCTGGCTTGTAACCCTGTCAAGAAAGCTCGGCGATGATGTCATGGCGCTCTTGCCCGAGATGATCGCAAGTCTACCCGAGATAGCGCATCAGGCGGCCGAAGCGGCATGGCGGGACTACGGCGAGGTCATTCTCGTCAACAGCCGCGAGGAGGCCTGTCAGGTCAGCGATCAGTATGCCTCCGAACACTTGCACATCCAGGCGGCCGATCTCGACTGGTGGCTGAAAACATTGCGCTCATACGGCTCGCTGTTCCTCGGCGAGGAAACGACGGTTGCTTTCGGCGACAAGTGTTCGGGTCCCAACCACATCCTGCCGACCAAAGGCGGCGGCCGTTACAGCGGTGGCCTGAGCGCCGCCAAATTCCTGAAGGTGCTGACCTACCAGCGGCTGTCGCGCGAGGGCAGCCGTTTGGTGGCGCCGGTGGCCGCCCGCATTTCACGGCTGGAGGGCATGGAGGCCCATGCGCGCACCGCCGATGTGCGGCTGGCGAAGTATTTTCCCACTGAACATTTTGATCTGAAACCAGCCGGGTGACAGTGCATGGACGATCCGCGCCTTGAGCTTGATCTCAGCCTGCCGGGCGCAATTCCCGCCGAGGGCATTGCGCGTGCCAACGACATCATGCGCGCCGGAAAGCTGCACCGCTATGGCGAGGACCGCGCCGGCGTTCCCGAAGCAACGGCCCTCGAACAGGATTTCGCGGCCTTTGCCGGCGCGAAATATTGCGCGGCATTGAACTCCTGCGGCGCGGCGATGTTCGTGGCGTTGAAATGCGCGGGCGTTGAACATGGCGGCAAGGTCCTGATGAATGCTTTCACGCTGGCGCCCGTGCCGGGCGCGGTGGCGCATGCCGGTGCGCAGCCGGTCTTCGTCGAGATCACTGAGAACTACAAGATCGACCTCGATGATCTGGACAGGAAGGCCGCGGAATCGGAGGCACGGGTTCTGCTGCTGTCCCACATGCGCGGCCATATCTGCGACATGGACCGGCTGATGGCGATTGCCCGGCGGCACGGGCTGACCGTCATCGAGGACTGCGCCCACACCATGGGCGCCCGATGGGATGGCAGATTCACCGGAAGGTTCGGATTGATCGGCTGCTTTTCACTGCAATCCTTCAAGCACATCAACGCTGGGGAAGGTGGTCTTCTGGTGACCGACGATCCTGATGTCGCCGCCAAGGCCATCCTTTATTCCGGAAGCTATATGCTCTATGCCCAGCACAAGGCCAGGCCGGAACTTGAATATTTCGAGAAGTACCGCGGCCGCATCCCGAACTTCAGTCTGCGCTTGTCCAATCTGGCGGCGGCGGTTGCGAGGCCCCAGATCGCCCTTCTCGAAGACCGGTCGCGGATCTGGAACGAACGCTATCGGAGACTGGCGGAGGGCCTGGGCCAGACACAGAACATCAGGGTTGCCCCCCCCCCCCCCCCCGGAAACAAAGTGAATTGTTAAAAACCCGTTTGTGTGTTGGGGGGTAAAAAACCCCAGATTGGAAACAATATTTTGGGCGGTGGCCCCCGCGGGGGTTTGATCAA
>JANPCA010000420.1:0-2305 GCA_031430715.1 Hyphomicrobiales bacterium
GAACTCACCCGCGCCGAACCCTTGCGCCTCAGCCTCTCGACCTTTTCGTGGATGGCGGGGCCGACCGTGGGCGTCTGGCTCTATGTGCATTTCGGACCGTGGGGACCGCAGCTCGCGGCGATTGTCTCGGGCGCCGCGCTGCTCGCTCTCTTCTGGTATTTCCGCCTGTCGGACGGCGGACGGGCGCTGACTTCGAGCAATCTGCAGGCCTTCAACGCGCTATCGAATGTGCGGCGCTTCATGGCCCAGCCCCGGCTGCGGCTGGCCTGGCTGATTGCCTTCGGCCGCTCCTGCTTCTGGACGACGTTCTTCATCTATGGCCCCTTGCTGGTGGTCGAAAGCGGCCTCAGCAAGACTGCCGGAGGTCTATTGATCTCGGCCAGCCAGGCGGTGCTGCTGACCGCGTGGGCGTCTGGACGTCTGGCGCACCGGCATGGCGTGCGCGTTGTGATCCCATGCGCCTTGGCCGCCGGCGCTGCCGCCTCGCTCGCGGCGGGAATGGCTGGAACCACGGCACCCTTCGTGGCGATGGGCTGCCTGCTGGCGGGATCGATGGCGGCCTCGGCACTGGACGGCGTCGGCGGCATTCCCTTTCTGCGCGCCGTGCGCCATCACGAGCGCCAGCAGATGGCAGCCGTCTACCGGACTTACATCGATTTCTCCGAACTGGTCCCATCATTCATGTTCGCCTTCGCTCTGTTGTGGCTTCCCATCGGATCGGTCTTCGTGATCCTGAGCATCGTGCTTGCCGCAATCGGCTTTGTGTCATGGCGGTTTCTGCCCCGTTCGATGTAGCGCATATCGGCTGCCAAGGTCTTGACCCGCTTTGGATAATTCATTTGACTTGACCTATGCCGCGGCGGGGCGCCAACGTGGCGGAAAAACCCGAGGGGGAGGGGCATGGCGCAACAGATCAAGCTTGGTTACCGGCAACTGATGGCCGAAGCCGAAGCGAAAGTGGCCGGGATCACCGCCGCTGAGGCCGTCGCCATGCAGGGCCGCGAGGACGTGGTGATCGTCGATATCCGCGACATCCGGGAACTGCAGCGCGAGGGCCGCATTCCCGGATCCTTCCACGCGCCGCGCGGCATGCTGGAATTCTGGGTTGACCCAGAGTGCCCCTATTTCAAGCCGGTGTTCGGGGCCGACAAGACCTTCGTCATCCATTGCGCCAGCGGCTGGCGCTCGCTTCTCGCCACCGAGGTGTTGCAGCGCATGGGGCTGAAACCCGTGCTCAACCTGAAAGGCGGTTTCGGCGCCTGGAAGCAAGCGGGAGGCCCGGTCGAGACGGTGGACCCGGCATGAGCCGTCTGCATCTGGTGATCGGCAACAAGAATTATTCCTCCTGGTCGCTTAGGCCCTGGATGATTCTCTCCATGGCCGGCATCCCGTTTACCGAAACGGTGATCCCGCTCGATACGCCGGATACCTCAAGGCTCATTGCCGCACATTCACCGGCCGGCCGCGTGCCGGTTCTGAAACATGGGCGCCTCGCCATCTGGGAATCGCTCGCCATCATGGAATATCTGGCCGAGATGTTCCCGGAGAAATATCTGTGGCCCAAGGCGGTGGCGGCGCGGGCCATGGCGCGGGCGGTGGCTCACGAAATGCACGCCGGCTTCAGTGGCTTGCGCAAGTCTTGCCCGATGAACCTCAGACGGATCAAGAGAGCGGTGCCGATGCCGGACGCGGCGCTTGCCGACGTGGCGCGTATCGAGGACATCTGGCGCCAGTGCCGGACGCGCTTCGGCAAGGGCGGCAAGTTCCTGTTTGGCAGGTTCGGCATCGCCGATGCCATGTATGCGCCGGTTGTGACGCGCCTCGATACCTATCAGGTGCAGGTAAAGCCCGAAACACGACGGTACATGGATGCTATTCTGGGGCACGCAGCCTTTATCGATTGGCGCCTTGCCGCCCTGAAAGAGCCGTGGTTTCTGGCTGACTATGAAAAGGGCCACGACGTCGCCGAAAGTTATATCGCAGCCAAGTAAGAGGGAGCGCGTTGCGAATTGAGAGTTGCGCCTGGAGACCAACCCAGATTGCAACACTGCCTTTGCGGCCCGCACGTTTCGCATGTCACAGAAAGCCACCGGTTCCGCCTACTTCATCGAAGAGAAGAAGGAGGATATTGTCAGCCGCACCTTGTCCGTCCTGGTCGACAACGAACCAGGCGTACTGGCCCGCGTGATCGGCTTGTTCTCAGGCCGCGGCTACAACATCGACAGTCTCACGGTCTCAGAAACGAACCATGAGAAGCATCAGTCGCGCATCACCATTGTGACCCGCGGCACCAATGCGGTGATCG
>JANPCA010000421.1:0-2836 GCA_031430715.1 Hyphomicrobiales bacterium
AGCCGCGAGGCATCGCCAACGGCCATGAAGCGCGGCAATGTTCCGGATACAACCACCGGATCGCGCACGATGACATCGCTCGACGCATGGCCCACCTTGTCCTTGCTCCAAGCGACGGCCATGACACGCACCGTGCCGTTGAAAGCCGGGATGTCGAAATCGACGCTCGCAGTGCCATCGGCATTGACCTTGACGATGCCTGAGTATTGGCTCAGCGGCTTCTGGGTGGGGGGTGGTGCGGTGAAGGCGGCACCGCCATCGCCGCCGGAGCGGATGCGGCCGCGCTCACCCTGCATGCCGTCGATCAGCACGCCATAGATGTCGCGCAGTTCGGCGGTCAGGCGCTTCTGGTCGAAATAGTAATTTTCGGGCGCCGGTGGATCGTAGCGCGTCAGATTGAGGATGCCGGCGTCGACGGCGGCCACCGTGATGAAAGCCTCTTCGCCGGCGCCAAGATTCTCGACCTTCACCGGAATCGACAGCTTGTCCCGCGGTTTCATCATTTCGGGCGGCGTCAACTTTACAGTAAGCGTGCGCGCGGCGCGGTCGATGCCGAACCAGGCGACGCCGACGCTGCGCGACGGCATACGTTTGGCCTTGACGTCCATGGGTTTGAACAGGGTGGCAAGCACATAGGCGCCAGTGCCCCAGCTATCGCCCACCGTGAAGGGCAGCGTCACGCCGCCTTCCTTGACATCGACCGTCTGTGTGCTGAGCAATTGCTCGCCGACGATCTGCACCGTGACCCGGCCCGCGTAACGCGCCTCGATCTTGACGTTCACCGTATCGCCGCTCTTGGCATCGGTCTTGTCGAGGGCCAGTTTCAGCGTGTCGGGCGTCTCGGCCTTGGCGGAGCCTTGGTCGTAATAGCCTGACGAGAAATCGATGCTGACCGGCGTCATGCCACTGGCGGCGAATTCGAGCCGGTACTGGCCCCAGGACAGAATACGCGAGAAATCGGCCGGCCTGTCGGTACCAAGATCAATCGTGCCATTGGCAATCTTCGAGGTGCGGGTGATGCCCTCGTAACGCCAGTCGCCGTCGGTCTTGAACCATTGGTAGTCGCGCGTCAGGCGCTTCAGCGTCCACGCCGCACCCTTGGCGGCTATCAGCTCGCCAACCTTGTCGACGGCGATCACCTTGAAGGCGGCGGCCTGGCCCTCGGGGGCGGCGCCGTCCTCGAACTCGGCCTTGATGCCAAGCAGGGGTTTCACGGCCTCGATGGGAAGGCTCGCCGTCTGTTCCACGGCGCGTCCGCCGGGTTCGCGCATCCTCACCGAAACATCGGCCTTGAGCGGTTTCGTTGTGACCGGCAGGTCGGGCAGGCGGAGGCTCAATTCGGCATGGCCTGAAATATCAGTCTGCGGCAGGTCGGCGGCGGCGGTCTGCAAGGTATCGACGCGTTCGTCCATCAAGCCGAACTGATAATCCTTCCAATCGGCGAAGGGCGCATCGTCGGGCGTCACGAAAAGCGTGGCTTCGAGATCGAGCCCGGCACCCGGTGCGCCAAACAGGTAGCGGCCATCGACGGTGAAATGGGCGCCTTCGCCGACAGTCGCCTTGGCGGTCTTCGACTTCAGGTCGAACGCGATGCGATACGGAATATAATCCTCAACAAGAAAGGAGGTCTCGCCGACCGGATCGCTGTTGGGATCGGTCAACGCCTTGATGCGCCAGGTGCCGCCCTGGGCCGCGGCGTTGATGGTGAAGTCGTGGGAATGTCCGCCGCCGCCCTGGTCCTCAAGCGTCACGCGCGAGAACTCGACGCCATCGGGCCGTTCGACCACCAGCGTCACGGTTGCGTCCACCATGGCGACGGCCTTCGCGTCGCGCAGCAACACGGTGGCATGCACGGTTTCGCCGCGGCGGTAAACACCACGCTCGGCATAGACGAAGGCATCGATGGCGCCCGAAGGTGCTCGTCCCGCCACTCCCCGGTCGGTCAAGTCAAAGGCGGGCTGGGTCAGGTCGACGAAGCTGTAATCGCTCTCGGCAGTTTGCGCCACAACGAGAGCCGGCGCGTCGCCACCCGTGCCGTTCCGCAGGCCCGGCTCAAAGACGACTGTTCCGTCTACGGATGATTTCGCCGTCGCCAGCACCTCGTTGTTGCGCGCGATGAGCCGCACGTCGGCGTTGGCCATGGGGGCCGCCGTGGCGATCGAGCGCACCGCGACATGCAGGCCATCCTTGCCACTCATGGTCGAGAGGCCGAGGTCGGAGACCACAAACCATTGCGTGGCGGTCTGGTCATAGTCCTCTTGCTCGATGGCCGAGGACTTCGCAGTCATCACGTAGAGTCCAGGCTCCAGCTTGCCCAATGCCTCGTCCACCGGGAAGGCGGTGGTGATGTCCTCGTTGACGGGGGCAGGCGTGTCCATGGCGCCTTCCCACACCAGCTTGCCGTCGCGGTCGGCGATATCATTGGCGCCATAGCCGTTGATCTGGGCGCGGAAGTCATTGCTCATGACGCTGCCGATGAGATTGCGGTCGCCGATGCGATAGAGCGCCAGCTTGGCTTCCTTGCTGTTGACCGAGATCAGCGGAATGCCGTTCTGGCCGGTACGCGGCAGCACATAGCTCTTGCTGGCAAAGCGCACCGACGGGTTGCGGTCCTTGACGTAGAAATCGAAGGAGAAGTCCTTGGCCATGGTGTCGTCGGCTGCCGCCGGCAGACCCTTGCGCGCCGTGATGGTATAGCGCTCGCCATGTTTCAGGTTTTCGACGCAGAGCCTGGTTCCTTCCGCCGTCACGGCGGCGACGGGGCCGGGCGACTGGGTGAAGTAGGAGGTGAAATCAGTCACCGTGCGCGAGATCGGCTCGGACATTTCAAAGCAGG
>JANPCA010000422.1:0-2786 GCA_031430715.1 Hyphomicrobiales bacterium
TGCCGACGATGGCATTGTGGATGGAATAGACCCGGCCCTCGTTCACCGATTCAATCTGCTGGGCGGGGATGTTGACCACGACATAACGCGGCCCGAGGTCTTTCGAATATTCGGCGAGACGCGGAATATTGGCACGGAGGGTAGCGAGGCGGCGCTCGGCCGGAACGTTGAGCTGGGTGAGCGTCGGACCATCGATGGCACCGCTCACGGTCAGGCCATGGTTGCGCTGGAAGCGCGTCACGGCATCCTCGGTGGCGGTCGTGTAGGTCTGGGCGAATTCGCCCTGGGTTGCTTCGCCGCGCAGATAGCCTTCGATGAACAGGCGGCGGTTCAGGGCCTCGACACCCTTGCCGGCCGAACCCTTCTTGAGTTTGCCGCCCGGCACCTTGGGCCAGCCGCCCGAGGCGGAGATCGAGGCATATTTGGCGGCCACCGCCTCCAGGCTGGCAGCGCTGCCAGGAAGCAGAAAGGGGCTGATGGCGCCATCCGTCACAATCCGCGTGGTGGTGGCGGCCTTGCCGCCCGAGCCCTGGCTTTGCGACCAGGTCTGCGTCGTGGTACCGCTGCTGGCGGGCTGTTTGTTCTTCTTGAACATCAGATTGGCCGATTCGCCGCTGCCGGCCAAGGACGGGGGAGCCGCGATGGCCAGCATACAGGCAGCCAGGGCTGCCCAGCGAAACTTCAGCGCCCGCATTGCGAAGACCGTCAAAGCCATACCAACCTCACCCAAAACGCATTTCGCCTCAGCCTGCCCGTCATAGCAACCGAAGCCGGACTCGTCAAAACTCCGGCACAATTTGGCCATGGGTAGCCTGCCAATTGCGGCAAGAATGCGATAGGGGGAGGTTCAAGCGCAAGACCCGAAAACTTATGGGCCGCGCTGCGGCTTTTTAGCCACAGCACGGCCCATGCCGTTCCCTTGCAGGGGTAAACTCAGAGGCGATAGAGAATCTGGTCGGTCCAGTAGCGCTCGAGGCGGGTCAGCGCCTTGTTGATGCGTTCAAGTTCATCCTGGTTGAGGCCCACGACCTGCTCCACCGCCATCATCTGGCGATTGTAGAGGCTATCGACGCGGTTGCGGATCGACTGGCCCTTGTCCGTCAAGCGCACCCGCACCGAGCGCTTGTCGGTGGCGGAACGCTCGTGATGCACGTAGCCCGCCTCGACCAGTTTCTTCAAATTGTAGGAGACGTTGGAACCCTGATAGTGGCCGCGCGTCTTCAATTCGCCCGCCGTCAACTCGCTGTCGGCGATGTTGAACAGGAGGAGCGCCTGGACCGGATTGACTTCCGGCTCGCCATTCCTCTCGAAGTCATCCTTGATGACGTCGAGCAGACGGCGGTGCAGGCGTTCGATCAGATTGAGCGCTTCGAGATATTTCGGCTTGACCGGATTGCGCGGAGTGTCCCCGACCGCCGGGCGCAATGCCCCCATCACTTCAGTTCGCATGTTTTGTCCACCTTGCCCTTGACCCTGGGGCTGGCGTCTTTGGCCTTGTCCCCTATGGTCACGAACTTAGGCGAAGTGGTTTAAAATCGGCTCAATAGCTTGGGTAAATTTGTTCTTATATTTTCAAAGATTTGCGTGAAAGTCGAGTAGCCTTTACAGAGTCTTTTTTTCCTATCTTAACAAAATTGGCGGGGTGTGTTTGGCCGGCCCCGCCCAAAACGATTGCGCGGGCGGACGGCCCCACCCGTCCACCCGCGCAAGTTCGGCCCCATCCCCTTGAGGCCGTCCGGCTGCCTCAGCGGCCGGCTATTTCGTCATAACCGCTCAAGATCATGGCCTGCGCCTTGCCGCCACAGGAAGAACCGTTGGCCTGGCGCTCGGCACTGCGCATCACCGGCGCCACGGCGCCAGCGCCATTGCTGGCGACCACCTGCTTGTGCAGGCGGACGATGCCTTTCCAGAAGGCGGAGGCTTGCGGTTTCGACAGGCTGCGGCATTGCCGTTCGAGGTAATAGGCCTTGACGATCCGGGCATAGCGGGTGAGGCCCCCGCCGGTCACGCGGCGCGGTCTTTCGGGTGTTTCCATCTTGCGCTTCGCGGCCATGGCGGGTTTTTTGGGCGGTGGAGCCGCGGCGGCTCTGGGTTCGGCGGGGCCCGCCGCGGCGACGGCATCGCGGGCAGCGGTCAGGGTTTCGCGCACGTCGGCGGCAAGGTCCGGCGAACAGGTTCCGGATTGGCCAAGGGCTGCCCCCGAAGCCGCAGCTCCCGTGGCGGCCTTCGGCGAGACCTGGTTTGCCGCGGCAATTTCGGCCCGCGCGGCATAGCGCGACAGTTCGGAACGTTCAGCGGCCGACAGGATCTTGCAACGCTTGTCAGCGGTTCTGGCCTTGGAAAGGATGCGCACCGCCTCCTCGGCGGCGACGCCCGATGCCGCGGCGGGTTGCATGACGAGGCCTGCCAGCGGCAGGACCAGAAGCGGGACGGCGATCAAAAGGCGCGGCAAGTTCGGCAAAAACATCGGCGGAATGCTCCTGAAATCCATATTGAGGGTAAGCGGCGGCTGTTAATTTGATTCAAATCATCGCCTGATTTTATTGGAAGTTTTTCTTCATAACCAAAATCATAACCAACGTTTCCGTATCCAAAATTATTTCCCTTGATATTAAATATATCAAAGAATGAAGGAGCTTGTCCGTATCCATAGCCGTATGAATATGTGTTGTTTTCCCATATATTCAATGGCTTAAAACTTATATTTCCTTGAGGTACAAAATTATTTCCTGAATTTAAATTGTTTATTAAATTAGCGGAAGCCAACACATTACACCAAACTTCAC
>JANPCA010000423.1:0-6861 GCA_031430715.1 Hyphomicrobiales bacterium
CGAGAAATTCCCCTTCCTCACCGATACGCTGCAACCGGTGCCCTATGACGGCCCGCGCTCAATCAGGGCGCTGCTCGAAGGCCTGCGTGACCGTTTCGGCTGGGCCGGCGTCTATGAGAACGGCAACATCATCGCACTTTCCGATCCGAACGGCCTTGGTAACATTTCACTCGAACCGGGCGGCCAGTTCGAGCTTTCGGGAGCACCCCTCAATACCGTTCACGATACCTGCGAGGAGATGCACGAGCACCTGACCCAGGTGCGCGAGATCGGCGACCGGCTCGGCATCGGCTTCCTGGGGCTTGGCGCTTCGCCGGTGTGGACCAGGGCTGAAATCCCCGTCATGCCCAAGGGCCGCTACGGCATCATGGCGCCCTATATGGACAAGGTCGGGCGCTATGGCCGTGACATGATGTTCCGCACCTGCACGGTGCAGGTGAACCTCGATTTCGCGTCCGAAGCCGATATGGTGCAGAAGCTCCGCGTCTCGCTGGCGCTGCAGCCCGTCGCCACGGCGCTGTTTGCCAATTCGCCATTCCTGGAAGGAAAGCCCAACGGCTTCCTGTCCTTCCGTTCGGAAGTCTGGCGCGACACCGACAATGACCGCTCCGGCATGCTGCCCTTCGCCTTCGAGGACGGCATGAGTTTCGAGCGCTACGTCGATTACGCGCTTGATGTGCCCATGTATTTCGTCATGCGTGACGGCAAGTACATCAATACGGCGGGCGAGAGTTTCCGCGGCTTTCTCGAAGGAAAGCTGCCGCAACTGCCGGGCGAGAAGCCGGTCATCAAGGACTGGGCCGATCACCTGACCACCATCTTCCCGGAAGTGCGCTTGAAGAAATACCTCGAGATGCGCGGCACCGATTCCGGCCCGTGGCGGAGGCTCTGCGCGCTCCCCGCCTTCTGGGTGGGCATACTTTATGACCAGTCCGCGCTTGATGCCGCATGGGACCTGGTGAAGGACTGGACCGCACCTGAGCGCCAGGCCTTGCGCGACGAGGTGCCGCGTCTTGGGCCTAACACAATGATCCGTGGACGGAGCGTTCAGGAATTGGCCCGCGATGTTTTGAAATTGTCCCGCGCCGGTTTGGATGGGCGCGGCGCCCAAGGCTGCAAGGGCAAGACCGAAGCCGCCTTCCTCGATGTGCTGGACGAGACGGTAGCCACCGGCAAAACCGCCGCCGAGAACCTCCTCGACCTTTATCGCGGAAGCTGGAACGGGAATATCGAGCGCGTGTTCAGGGATTTCGCTTATTGAGAAGCGCTATTCTTCGCCTTGCCAGAGCATCGGATGATCGATTGAACTCACTATCGACCGTCATTCCGGCCTTCGAGGCCGTGAAAAAATCGAAAGAGCCACTGATCCGGGCGAAAATAGCGGGATGCCAGCCTTCGCTGGCATGACGAAGGGTTGGTAGTGAGACAATTCCTAAACCTTTGGAACATAACAAATATATCCCCTATTTCCGTCATGCCAGCGCAGGCTGGCATCCCGCTTCCTTTGGTCACAACGAGCACGGGCGCCGATTTCTTCACAGCCTACTTCGCCGGAATGTCGGAAATGATAAATTGACTCCAACTGGTTATACGTATCCCGTCAATGTCGGCGAGTGCACCACGGTTATACCGGACCTTCATGCGGCGCGGTATTTGCGGAAGACGGCTTCCACTTCCTCATCAGTAGTCAATCCGCTTAGCCGCGCTGCCTCCAGCCGCGCCTCGATAATCGACCAGTCATTGCTATCCAGTTCGAATTCACCCGATTGCCGCTGCTCGATATAGAGCGCGGCCCGTACCAGTTCCTCCTGATCTTCCGCAGACCAGTCCTCGGCGAGGCGGAGGATGTCTTTGAGTGCGATCGAGTTCATCAGTCCTATCTCCCGCAAGAATTGCTTAACTCGCCGCCACCCAGATTTTCTTGACCAAGCCAATTGCCGATATCGGAATGTCCATTCCTACCGCCGCCCAAAACGACCAATGGCCGCGGACACGAACCCATCGCGATTTCCAGACCCTACTTGTTGCGCCTCCGGCCCGCGTTTCTGGCTATTGTCGCAATATCAGTATTGCTTAAGCCTTATACCAGCAGCGCACCCTGCCATCGTTCATGATTTCGACCCGCATGATGTGGCCGCCGCCGCCTTTCAGATAGGTTTTGCGGCACCACTCATAGGCGCGTTTGCGGATTTCTTTTTTCTGGGCTTCGCTCAAACGGTCGCGGGCGGATTTCTTCGCGGCCTCCGCCGATACGGCGCAGGCGGCCAGCAGGCCAAATGCAAGAAAGACCTTCAAAACTGAATTCACGTCATTTCACTCCAGGAGGAACAGGAATTCAAACTTACCAAGTTTCCAAAGCCGCCACGCCCCGGCATCAGTTTTCGCTGCACCACACTTTCCAGTGATAGTAGTCAAGCTTGTAGACTCTCGCCCCCGCGCCATAGCTCTTCCGGCAGATCTGCCGCGCCCGTTCCATCAGCTTCTCGCGCTGTTCGGGTGTGAAATCGCTGCGCTTCTTGGAGATTTTCTTCTTCTTTGTGGCCGCCGCCACATCATCCATGCCGCCCGCGAATGGAGTGACTGTGAAACAAGCCGCGAGACAAAAAATGAGAACCAAACGTATGATCATCGATCACCTCCAGGTGCAGCAATGCCGGCATCTGGAGTGACGCTAGATCAATTGTTCCTCAATGGCAACGCCTCGCGCTCACTCCGCCGCCAGCAGCCCGGTGTTGAGATTGGCGAGGCTCTCGGTCACATGCCGGGCCAGCGCATCGATGGCCGAATTCGATTTCCCCGGCCTGCGCACCAGGCCGATTTCGAAGGTGCCGATCACCGGGAACCCGTCACGTTCGGTCAGCACCCGCATGCCAGGCTTGACGCATAATTCCGGCACCGCGCCCACCGCCAGCCCGGTCATCACCATGGCGCTGATGGCGTTGGAGTTGGAGGAGGCATAGGCGATGCGGTACTTGCGCTTGTCGCGGTCGAGCGCGCTCAAGGCGGCTTTGCGCCACTCGCAGTCCGGGCTGGCCAAGGGCAGCACGTCCAGCAAGTGCACATTGTGCCGGGCCGAGGTGACCCACACCAGGGGCTCGCGCCGGATCGGCTCGCTGCTCGACACGTCGCAGCCCACCGTCACCAGCGCCAGGTCCATCTGTCCGCGCCTGGTGCGCTCGAACAGGTCCATGCTGCTGATGCACTCGACATCGACCATGACGAGGGGATGTGTGCGCGCGAAGCGGGCGACGATTTCGGGCAGGAAGCGGTCGGCATAATCGTCGGGCGTGCCAAAACGCACCGTGCCGGTGAGTTCGGGCCTGGTGAAGGCCGACACCGCCTCGTCGTTCATGGCCGTCATGCGCCTGGCATATTCGATGAGGCGCTCGCCGTCCGGCGTGAAGCGGCTGGCGCGGCCATCACGCGCGAACAGCGGGCGCCCCAGAAGCTCCTCCAGCCGTTTCATCTGCATCGACACGGCCGACTGCGTCTTGTGCACATCCTCGGCGGCGCGGGTGAAGCTGCCGGTGTCGGCAATGGCGAGAAAGGTCTTCAGAAGGTCGATGTCGAGATTGGGGATCATGGCGCCCATCCATAACGATTGCTGATGAACATCATAAAATACATTCGTTGGATAGATCAATCGAATTCTGCGATAAAACCGCCATCACACGAGTGATCTTGATCCGCTTTCGGGTGGAAATCGCCAAGAAGAATGGTCTTCTTGCGCGTAAGGAGGATATTGCCATGAGAGACTATGCTTTGCACCAGGCCCGGTCGATGGAAGCCGCCGGCGCCATGTCGTTTTTCGCCCGCGTCATCCGCAATTGGCGGGCCCGCCGCGCCGTGGCCAGGCTCGACGCTTACGACGACTTCATGCTGCGCGACATCGGCGTGACGCGCGGCGACATCATCTGGGCGGCGGGCCTGCCGCTCACCGTCAACGCGGCGCTGGCCCTGGAGGAACGCTCCATGCAGCGCCGCCCGAGGGCGAGGATTGCCTAACGCCGGCGCAGCGCCTGCTCGACCGAGTTGAGCAGGTCGCTGCCCGCCGTGCTGTTGGAGCCGGAAGCCCCGCCAAGTATGCTTCCGAGGATATCCTGAAGGCCACCACCGGAGGCGCCGCCACTCTGCTGGCCGCCGCCCAGGATGCCGCCGAGAATGTCACCAAGGCCGCCACCGCCGCCGCCGGACTGAGCCTGTTGGCCGCCACCCAGCATGCCGCCCAGGATGTCACCCAAGCCGCCGCCGCCCTGTCCCGAAGGCTGCTGATTTTGACCGCCGCCCAGGATGGAGCCGAGAATGTCGCCCAGGCCGCCGCCGCCGGTTCCGCCGCTCGCCGCCTTGCTGGCGATCTGGCTCATCACCATGGCGGCAATGATCGGCAGGAGCTTCTTGAGGATCGATTCGCCGATGCCGGTCGAGGCCGACACCTGCTGGGCCACGCCGCGGCTCACTTCCTTGGAACCGAAAATCTCGCCCAAGACCGCATTGCCCTGATCGACCGCCTCAGCTGATCCAAAGGCGGAAGCATCCTGGGCATTGGCCAGATTGCCGCCCATCAGCCCGCCGATGATATCTCCCAGGCCGCCGCCGCCTTGGGCGCCGCTGCGGCTGACGCCCGCCGTCACGACGGGGGCGAGCGCCTCGAAGGCGGCGCGCGTCTGTTCTTCGCTCAAACCGAATTGCCGGCCGATGGTTGTAAAGTCCATGATGGTCCTCCTAGTTGCGTTTGGTGCCGAAGATGCCGCCGAGAATATCTTCAAGGTTAATGCCGGTTGTTCCGCCCGTGCCGCTGGACGTGGACGTATCCGCCGCCGCCTTCCGCCGCCTGCGGCCCGTGCCACTGCCGGCCTTCTTTCCGGTCCCCGTCCCCGCTGTCCGGCCGGAGCGGCGTTGCCGCCCGGTGATCGAACCGGTGATGGAACGCGTCGCCTGCGAAGTGATCTGGCGCACCACGCCCCGGATGGCACCCGCCACGAGGGCACCGATGATGGAGCCGACGATCGAGCCGCCGACGGCGGGCAGCGCCTGCGACAGGGCCGAGGCCTGAGCCTGATGCGCCGGGTGCTGCTGGGCCACCGCGGCAATCACCGCCGCGGCACTGACCGGCGCCAGAATATCGAGCGCCGGCTGGGCAGCCTCCGGAACGATTGTCTTGAGCGCGGAAAGGGCCGCGGCCTCGCTGCCATAGAGCGCCTCCAGCATGGCGCCGCCATCGAGCATCGCCTCCTCGCCCGCCGGGCCATCCCCGGCGCTATTGTCGTCGAGGAGATCGAGCAGATGATCGAGCAGCCCGGGGTCGTCCTTGGCCTTGGCCTGAAGCTGCCGGGCGATGGCCGGGCACAGCGCATCCATGGCGGACCTGGCGGAGTTGGAATCAAGCCCCGTGGCGGCGGCAACCGCCGCAAGCCCGTCTTCGCCGCCCGTCTGGGCCACCGCATTCATGAAGCTCATTCAATATCCCCGTCAGGCAGAAGTTGTGCCGATCCCTTCGGCAATTCTATAGGCTGTGTAGACTGACGCAATGCCAAAGATCGTAATCCTTCACACCGCAAACCCCCATGCGGCCAGTTCCGGCTCAAGCCGCGCACGGTCGCGGAAATGGTGGCCGCGCAAGCCCGCCATGCGTGCGCCCACGACGTTGGAGCGCTTGTCGTCGATGAAAAGACAAACGGCCGGATCAGCGCCCATGTGTGAGGTAAGCCGCTTGAAACTTGCCGGGTCGGGCTTCTTGGTGGCGAATTCGAAAGAGAAGTAGCGTTCCCCGAACAGGGCCGCGGCCTCCGGAAAGAGTTGCTTGAGTTCCGCCTTGGCCAGCGGTCCGTTGTTGGTGTAGATCGCCAGCCGCGCTTGGCTGCCTATGCGGCCCGCCAACTCCAGCATGTCGGGCCACGGCGACATGGCGGCCTTTCGGGCCTCGACCCAATCGGCGCGGGTCAGGTCATGGCCGATGCGGCGGTTGAACTCATGCAAGTAGTGATCGGGATCGGGGAAGCCGCCGGCATCGGCATCGTCCTCGAAGCCTGAATCCCAGATCGCCGCCCGGATATCGCGCGGTGTTTTCCCCGACAGCCGCGACAGGGCGCGCAAACGCTTGCCCAGATCGTAGCGGCACAGGACATCGTCCATGTCGAAAATGACCGTGCCGGGGCGCATGGGGTCAGGCGGCGGTGCCGCCGACGGTCAAGAGGTCGATGCGGAGCGTCGGCTGGCCCACCCCCACCGGCACGCCCTGGCCCTGCTTGCCGCAGGTGCCAATCCCTGAGTCCAGCGCCATGTCGTTGCCGGCCATCGATATGCGGGTCATCGCGTCGGCGCCCGAGCCGATCAGGGTTGCTCCTTTGACCGGCCGGGTGATCTCGCCATCCTCGATCAGATAGGCCTCGGTGCAGGAGAACACGAATTTGCCCGACGTGATGTCGACCTGGCCGCCGCCGAAGGACTTGGCGAACAGCCCGCGCTTGATGGAGCGGCGGATGTCTTCGGGGTCTTTATCACCACCCAGCATGTAGGTGTTGGTCATGCGCGGCATCGGCGCGTGGGCATAGGACTGGCGGCGGCCGTTGCCGGTGGGCTTCACACCCATCAATCTGGCATTCATGCGGTCCTGCATCAGACCGACAAGAATGCCGTCCTCGATCAGCGTCGTTGCATGCGATGGCGTGCCCTCGTCGTCGATGCTGATCGAGCCGCGCCGGTTGGGGATGGTGCCATCATCGACGACGGTGATGCCCTTCGCCGCAATGCGTTGACCCATCAAACCTGCAAAGGCCGACGTCTTCTTGCGGTTGAAATCGCCTTCCAGCCCGTGGCCGATGGCTTCATGCAGCAGAATGCCGGGCCAGCCCGGCCCCAACA
>JANPCA010000424.1:0-13436 GCA_031430715.1 Hyphomicrobiales bacterium
GCGGCCGCGCGCGCCCAAAGTCACGCTGGTGGGCAAGGGCGTGTGCTTCGACACGGGTGGCCTCGACATCAAGCCGGCCTCTGGCATGCTGCTGATGAAGAAAGACATGGGCGGTGCCGCGAATGTGCTGGGCCTGGCGCAGATGATCATGGCGGCAAAATTGCCGGTGCGGCTGCGCGTGCTTATTCCGGCGGTGGAGAATGCGATCGCCGGCAATGCCTTCCGGCCGGGCGACGTGCTGCGGAGCCGCAAGGGCCTGACCGTCGAAATCGGCAACACCGACGCCGAAGGCCGCCTGGTGCTGGCCGACGCGCTGGCACTCGCCGATGACGAGAGGCCCGATCTGCTGATCGACATGGCGACGCTCACGGGGGCGGCGCGGGTCGCCTTGGGTCCGGACCTGCCGCCTTTCTACACCGATGACGATGGCCTCGCCGGGGCGATCTCCGCCGCCGCCATGCGTGAGAACGATCCGGTCTGGCGCATGCCGCTGTGGCAGCCCTATGGGCGGCTTTTCGAATCGGCGACCGCCGATATCAATAACAGCGGCGATTCCGGTTTCGCGGGATCGATCACCGCGGCCCTGTTCCTCAAGCGCTTCGTTGGGAAGGCGAAGGCTTACGTGCATCTGGATATTTTCGGATGGACGCCGGTGGCAAGGCCAGGGCGGCCCAAGGGCGGGGAAGCGCAGGCGATGCGGGCGCTGTTCACCATGATCCGCGAACGCTATGCCAAGTAACTTGCGCTGACTTTGGATTCGCGCGAATGATACGGCTCCGAAACGACCATTCCGGTCGCGGAACCGGAGCCCATGACCACCGGACTGAGCACGTCACAGGCCCTCAATCTTTGGCACGATGTCGCGCTAGCCCTGGTGAAGGACGGCGAACCCGATCTGTCGGTGCGCCAGATCTGCATCCTGCTGACCATCTATCTGGAGGCCCCGCCGCATACGGTGCGCGATCTGGCGAAAAAGCTCGGCGTCTCGAAACCGGTGATCACCAGGGCGCTCGATAGCATGGGGAAACTCGAACTGGTGAGCAGGCGGCGCGACGATCGGGACCGGCGCAACGTGCTGATCCAGCGCACCGTGAAGGGCGCGCTCACTCGAGCGCCTCGCCGACACGATTGGCAATTTGTCGCGAAGTCCGTAAAGCAGACGGCATGACGAAGCTCGATCCGCGTCTCAACGCCTTCCGTCCCGATCTTGCCGATGCCCGCCTGCAGGGCAGGGTCGAGGCGGCACGCTTTGTGGAAGGCGTCCGCTTTCAGGTCACCGAGCCGTTGCTTGGCGTTCACAAGGCGCCACGCTTCGATGCCATGCAGCTGACGCAGGCGCTGATGGGCGAGACGGTGCTGGTCTTTGCCGAAGAAGGGGGCTGGGTCTTCGCGCAACTCGGCGGCGATGGCTATGCCGGCTATTTGGCCGCCACCGGCGTGTCGCGGGAGATCGTGACGCCGACCCACCGGGTTTCGGTGCCGTCGACCTTCATGTATCCGGCACCGAATCTGAAGTCCCTGCCGGCGGCCGGCATCACCATGAATGCGCGGGTCACGGTTATCGCGGAAGACGGGAAGTTCTCAACGCTCGCCAACGGGCGCTTCGTCTACTCGCGCCATCTCAAGCCGGTTGCCGAGATGGAAACGGATTTTGCCGAAGTGGCCGAGATGTTCCTCCATGCGCCCTATTACTGGGGTGGAAAATCCGTGTACGGACTGGATTGTTCCGGTCTGGTGCAATTGTCACTCGAGGCCTGCGGCACCGCGGCGCCCCGTGACTGCGACATGCAGGAGGCGGCGCTCGGAAAGCCGGTGATGGCCAATGACCTCGATGGCCTGAAGCGCGGCGACCTGGTGTTCTGGGGTGGCCATGTGGGGATCATGAGTGACAGCCGGACCCTGCTGCACGCCAATGGCCATCACATGATGGTGATGTCCGAACCTTTGCGCGAGGCGGTGGAACGCATCGCGCGGAGTTATGGGCAGATCGCCAGCATCAAGCGGATGTAGCATCCGCCATTGCCTCATGCCGGCGCTGGCAAGATGGCTCTGGGGGTCACTTGTCCCGGCTAGACAATTCCGCCCTCTTCCCCTAACTCGTGGCCCGCAAACGGAGGCATTCATGACCGGTACCATTTCAACCGAACAGGCGCTCATTTACACCATGGTCACCATGTCGGGGGTCGAGGGGCGGATCAATCGCATCGAACTGGCCGAGATCGGCCATATCGTGAAGCATCTTCCGGTGTTCCGCCACTTCGACGAGGCACGCCTCACCACCGTGGCACAAGAGGTGGGCGAAATCCTCGAGGAGCCCGAAGGCTTCCGCGCCGTGCTGGGCCTTGTGAAGGACGCGCTGCCGCCCAAGCTGCGCGAAACCGCCTATGCGCTGGCCGTCGAGGTGGCGGCCTCGGACTTGGCGGTGGGCAAGGAAGAATTGCGCTTCCTCGCCATCCTGCGCGACACACTCGAACTCGACAAGCTGGTAACGGCGGCGCTGGAACGCTCGGCGATCGCCCGCTATCAGACGGCCTGAAACGCCCGTTTCTCCAGCGACGGCATGCGGCTGGCGAAGGTTATTCCTCTCGCCACGAAGAAGATGTTGAGTGCCGCCCACAGGCCGTGATTGCCGTATCGCGCCTCCAGCAGCCACCACGCCGCCATAAAGACAGCCAGCGACACGATCATCATGTTGCGCATGTCCGCGGTGGCCAGCGCGCCCGTGAAGATGCCGTCGAACTGGAAGGCGATGACGCCGAGCACTGGCGAGACCGCAGCCCACGGCAGATAGACCCGCGCCGTAGCCTGGACATCGGGGCTCACCGTCATCAAGTCGATGACAGATGGTCCGGCCAGCCAGATGATCAGTGTACAGATGACCCCCAAGGCCATGGCCCAGATGCTGGTGAGCCAGATGGCGGCGCGGAAGCGCTGGCGGTTGCGGGCCCCCACCGCCTGTCCGACAAGAGTCTCGGAGGCATAGGCGAAGCCGTCGATGAGGAAGGCGGCCATGTCGAAGAAGTGCAGAAGGATGACGTTCGCGGCGAGAATGATGTCGCCGGAACGCGCCCCCCGCGACGTGAACCAGGTGAAGGCAAAGACCAGGCAAAGCGTGCGCACCATGATATTCGCATTGACGGCGATGGTGCGCCAGAACATCGCGCGGTCGAGGATGTGCCGCCAGTCGATGCCCGCCTTCATCCGGCTCAGCAGTCCGCAAGCAACAGCCAAGCCCAATGCCGCCGCCACAATTTCGGCAATCAGCACCGCCAGTCCGACACCTTCGGTGGCCATGCCAAGATGCAGCACGAACAGCAGGCTGAGCGCCATGTTCGTGGCATTCAGGAACACCTGGATCAGGAAAGCCAGTTTGGCGCGCCCCTGGCCGATAAACCAGCCGATCATCACATAGTTGATCAGCGCGAAGGGCGCCGACCAGATGCGCAGTTCGAAGTAGATCTCCGCCTCGCGCCGCACCTGGCGAGTGCCACCCATGAAATTCAAGGCGTAGTGTTCGATCCACGGCGAGAGCGCCAGCAGCAGGAGACCCACGATGATGGCAACCATCATCGCCCTGACCAGCACCGACACGAGCGCCACGCCATCGCCGGCACCGACAGCCTGCGCCGACATGCCACCAGTCGAAAGCCGCAGGAAGCCGAAACCCCAGAAGATGAACGAGAAGATCAGCGATCCGACTGTAACGGCTCCGATGTAATAAGGCTCCGGCAATTGCCCGATGACGGCGGTGTTGACGACGCCGATCAGCGGCTCCGACACGTTTGACAGCATGATCGGCACGGCGACGGTCAAGACCGAGCGATGGCTGATGGGGAGTGCTTGCAGTTGCGGCATGGCGCCGATATCCTCGCGCCGTCATTCAATGTCAACGTTGAAAGACGTTAATCGGTTCAACGGCGCCGCATTGCAAATCGGCAAGGCGCCTATGGCGGGAGTATGCCGTGTCCCCTGGGTATGTGTTCGCATTGGCCCTTGTCGCGGCCCTCTCCGCTATTGCCTTCGCACTCTGGAACAGGCTGCGGCAGTTCAGGCGCGCCGCGTATATTGAGTCATTCGAATGGCCCGCCGGGCTGCTCGCCAAGTTCGAGGCGCGATTCGATGGTTTCTCGCGGAAGGAGTCTGCATTGGTGGGAAATGGACTCCGTCAGTTCTTTCTCTCTTACTTGCTGAGTGGAAAGAAATATGTCGCCATGCCTTCCCAGGCCGCCGACATTCTGTGGCACGAATTCATTCTCCATACGCGCGACTATCAGCGCTTTTGCACGCAAGCCTTCGGAGGGTTCCTCCATCATACCCCGGCGGTGGTATTAGCGCCCGCCCACAAGCGCAGCAACGAAGGTCTGCGAAGAGTATGGTGGCACAGTTGCAAGCATGAGAACATCGATCCGGCCCACCCCACGCGATTGCCGTTGTTGTTTGCCCTCGATGTGAAATTCGCCATACCCAATGGCTTTGTCTATCATCCCGATTGTTCCGCCCTCAGGCGCGGCGGCGCCGCGGGTGCCCAATGCGGTGGCGAATTCTCGAACAGCTCTGTCGACGGCGGTACTTCGGGATTCGGCGATGGCGGGAGCGATGGCGGTGGTGACGGGGGTGACGGCGGAGGTTGCGGCGGTGGGGATTAACCACTTTCATCGATGAAGCAATCTCTTCTTCCGCAACGCTTCACTGACTGGTTCCGATCGCGGGGCTGGAGCCCGCGGGCGCATCAGCTTGCCGTGCTGGATCATGCCCAGAGCCACGAAAGCGTGCTGCTGATTTCGCCGACCGGCGGCGGCAAGACGCTGGCCGGGTTTCTGCCGAGCCTTGTCGAATTGTCCGATGGCCGCCCACATGGCGGCATTCACACGCTCTATGTCTCGCCATTGAAAGCGCTCGCCGTCGACATCGCCCGCAACCTCGAAGCCCCGGTGGCCGAGATGGCGCTCCCTGTCTCCATCGAAACCCGCACCGGCGACACGCCGCACTCCAAACGCCTGCGCCAGCGCCAGCACCCGCCCGACATCCTGATCACCACGCCCGAGCAGGTGTCGCTGCTGGTAGCCGACCCCCATGCCGCGCATCTCTTGAAGAACCTGCGCTTGGTGATCCTCGACGAGTTGCACTCGATCGTCACCTCGAAGCGCGGCGTTCTGTTGTCCCTGGCGCTCACCCGCGTGCAATCATTGGCGCCGCAAGCCATGCGCATCGGCCTCTCGGCCACCGTCGCCGATCCCGATGCGCTGTGCGCCTGGCTGGTGCCGGTTGGCGGAAAGCCCGCACCCCTCGTCATGGGCCAGCCCGGAGCGCGGCCCAACATCCGCATCCTGAAATCGGTGGAACGCGTGCCGTGGTCGGGGCATTCGGCGCTCTATGCCATTCCCGAAATCTACGAGGAAATCGGCAAGGCCAAGATGACGCTGATCTTCGTCAACACCCGCTCACAAGCCGAGATGGTGTTCCAGTCCTTGTGGGAAGCCAACGAGGATCATCTTCCTATCGCGCTGCATCATGGCTCGCTCGATGTGGGCCAGCGCCGCAAGGTCGAGGCGGCGATGCAGGCCGCCAAGCTGCGTGCCGTGGTCTGCACCTCGACGCTCGAACTCGGCATCGACTGGGGCGATGTCGATCTGGTGATTCATGTCGGAGCCCCCAAGGGCTCAAGCCGCCTGTTGCAGCGCATCGGCCGCTCCAACCACCGGCTCGACAGCCCGAGCGAGGCGCTGCTGGTGCCGTCCAACCGCTTCGAGGTGCTGGAATGCGAGGCGGCCCTTCAAGCGGCGCAAGCCAATGCTCAGGACACGGAGTATCCGTCCGTATTAAAGCTCGACGTGCTGGCCCAGCACATCATGGGCCGCGCCTGCGCCGGTCCGTTTCAGCCCGATACTTTGTTCGCCGAGGTCACCAGCGCCTGGACCTACCGCAATCTCACCCGCAGCGATTTCGACAAGGCGGTCGACTATGTTGCGACAGGCGGTTATGCACTCAAGGCCTATGAGCGCTATGCCAAACTCAAAGTTCAGGCGGATGGCTCCATGCGCTTGTCGCACCCGCGCCTGATCATGTCCTACAAGCTCAATGCCGGAACCATTGTGGCGGAGGAGATGCTGAAGCTGCGCCTTGCCGGCGTGCGCAAGAAGCTGGGCCGCCGCGCCGTCATCGGCGGGCGCGTGCTGGGCGAACTCGAGGAGTGGTTCCTCAGTCAACTGACGATCGGCGACACCTTCCTGTTCTCGGGCGAAGTCCTGCGCTTCGAGGGTCTCGACGAATTCGGCGGGCTCGCCACCCGCAGCCCTGGCAGCGATCCGAAAATCCCCTCCTATGCCGGCGGCAAGTTTCCATTGTCGACCTATCTCGCCGAACGGGTGCGCGAGATGCTGGGCGATCCCAAGTCCTGGGGAGCCCTTCCCCCGCAGGTGCGTGACTGGCTATCATTGCAGCGCTTCAAGTCCGTGGTGCCGAAGGCCAGCCAGATGCTGGTCGAAACTTTCCCACGCGCCGATAAGCACTACATGGTCTGCTATCCCTTCGAGGGCCGCCTGGCGCATCAGACATTGGGCATGCTGCTCACCCGCCGCCTCGAACGCTGGGGCTGCCAGCCGCTTGGTTTCGTCGCATCCGAATACGCGCTGGTCATCTGGACGGTGCGCGATCTCTCGCTGCTGATCGAGGCCGGGCGGCTTACGCTCGATCGATTGTTCGAGGAGGACATGCTGGGCGACGATCTCGATGCCTGGCTGGCGGAATCGAACTTGATGAAGCGCAACTTCCGCAATGCCGCGATCATCGCCGGTCTCATCGAGCGCCGCATACCGGGCAAGGAGAAGACGGCGCGGCAGATGACCGTCAACAGCGATCTTATTTATGATGTGCTGCGCTCGCACCAGCCCGATCACATCCTGCTGCGCGCCGCCTGGGACGATGCCGCGGACGGATTGATCGATGCCCACCGGCTGGCCACCATGCTGAAGCGCATTCACGGCCAGATCGTGCATCGCGCCCTGGCAATGGTGTCGCCGCTGGCGGTGCCGGTGCTGCTTGAGATCGGCCGCGAATCGATTTACGGCGAAGGCCATGATGCCCTTCTCGCCGAAGCTGCGAGCGCTCTCATCGACGAGGCCATGCGGCTTGTCTAGATCGCAGCGCATCACGCTTGCGGGCATGGACTTCATCCCCGATCTGTCGGGCGCGCTTTATGTGCCGGACTTTCAAGCCCTGCTGGTCGCCGATCTGCATCTCGAAAAGGGAACAAGCCTGGCCCGGCGCGGCGTCCACCTGCCGCCCTACGACACGCGCCAATCATTGCTTCAACTGATGGCCGCAATCGCGGCGGCGAAGCCCCGGCGCTTGATCTTCTTGGGCGACACCTTTCATGACGGCGAAGCCCGTGAGCGCATCGGCTTGGGCGATCTCGCCACGCTGCGCGGCCTCACCGCTCAAATCGAAACCATCTGGATCACCGGCAATCACGATCCAGCACCTCCCGCCGACATCGGCGGTTCCATCGCCGCGCAAGTGGCACTCGGCCCCGTGACACTTCGCCACACGCCGCGAGCGCTGGCCGAAGGCGAAATGGAAATCGCCGGGCATCTGCATCCAGCGGCGGCCGTGGAATCGCGCGGCCATCGCATCCGCTGCCGCTGCTTCATCGCCGACGACCGCCGCATCGTCATGCCGGCCTTCGGCAGCTATACGGGCGCCTTGAGCGTGCGTTCCGAAGCTTTCGATGGGCTGTTCGGCGACTATCAGGTGTGGATGATCGGGGCCAGCGCCATCCACCGCTTTCCGGCTTCGAAGCTCAGATAACCACCGCCACCAATGCGGCGATCAACGCGAGCACGGCGCCTCCCGTCAGCACCATGCGCAGTTTGCCGAACCACTGCGGCAGGCGCCCCTCCTCGACGCTGGTGACATCCCACAGGGCCTGCAGCAGGAGGCAGGCGATAAGCAGCGTCAGGGCGGGCACCGGCGCCAGGAACAGCGCCGCCAGCCCCGCCAGCGCGCCCATGACGCTACCCACGAATTCCACGGCCTGGCGATGGGAACCATAGGGGCCGATCGCTGTGCCCCAGCGGATGCCGCCCAGAAACGTCAGGATGAGCGCGCCATAGGCGGTCACCAGCTTCAGGCCTTCCTCGGGCGGCAGAGGCGCGAACTGCGACCACATGGCCAGCCCTCCGGCGGCAAACGGGATGAGGCCCGCCAGCCCCAGGAAGAGGGCGGCGGATGGAATGCGCGTCAGAGTCAGATCGCTGGCCATGGCCGAAATCTGGACGTTGTCCGCCAAGCTTGCAAGCCCGGCCTCAACCGCTCTTCGAACGCATCAGGCCGAGGAGTTCCGGCGTCACTTCGCCGGTCACCTTGACACCCGATTGCAGCTGAAACAGGCGGATGGCATTGGCGGTGCGGGTGCCCATCTTGCCGTCGGGCGTTCCGACATTGAAGCCGAGTTTGCCGAGAAGCGCCTGGGCTTCCGCCACCGGGCTGGCCATGGGCTGCGCCGCGGCCTGTTCCGGTGCCGCGGGAGCGGCTTGAGTGGCAGCCGCCGGAGCCTGGATATTCCACATCGGGTTGGTGATGGCCACCACATTGGCCGCATCGGCCGCCGCCGCGGGCGTCCAGGCCTTGACCCGGGCGGTGACAGCCGCGACGTCGCCGGCGCTCAAGGCCGCGGCCATGGTCTCGGCCCGCTTCTTGGCATCGCCATCACCCTGAACGGCGGCCAGCGCATACCAGAAATAGGCTTCCGGCTTGTCGGTCTTGGTGCCGAGGCCGCGCTCATAAAGCACCGCCAGGTTGAACTGGCTGTCATGCAGCCCATGTTCGGCGGCCGCCTTGAACCACTTGAAGGCCTTGTCGTAATTGGGGGTGCCGGCCTGGTTGCCGGCGGCGATCACCGCAGCATTGTGCATCGCCTTGACATTGCCGCCCTCGGCGGCGCGTTCGTACCAGAGGAGTGCTGTCGCCGCGTCCTGGGGAACGCCCTTGCCGCGCTCGAACAGGGTGGCGAGCCGGTATTGCGCCGGCGGCAGCCCGCGCGTGGCGGCCTGCTGATACCACTTGGCGGCCTTGGGCAGATCCTGGGCCACTTGCTGGCCATCCAGATAGCGGCTGGCGATGATGAACTGCGCCTTGGCATCGCCGCGCGCCGCGGCGGCGCGCAATTCCATGGTGCCGGCTTCGGGCGGCGGCATTTCGGCCGCCACCGATGACGTTCCAGGTTCGGCGACGATCGAGGCGATGGTCGCGTCGGTTTTCTTGGCGGGCAGCGATCCGGTCACCAGGAGATCGGCGGGGGCATCGATGAAACTGGGCTGATTCCTGGCCTGGGCTGGCGCCGGGAGGGCCGGAACCACGGCCTGAGCCGGCTGCGTCTTGACGATGACTGGCTGGGACATTACCGGCGCTTCGATGGCCGACGTCTGCTTCATCTGCTTGGCGGGCTTGGCCAGCATGTTGAAGGCGAAGGCCGAGACGGCGGCCAGCAGGACGATGCCCGCCAGCACCAGCTTCTTGCGCTTGTTGTCATTGGCGGTGACGCTGGGCGCCTCGGCCACCGGCTTGCCGTCCCTGTAGGTGATGGGCTTGGGCAGCGGCTGCGGCTTCTTGAAGGGTAGCGCGAAGCTGAAGCGGCGGCCGGGCTTCGTTGCTGGCTTGACATCGGGCGGCATGGCATTGGGCCGCGAGGCCGCGGCATGGGCGGCACGGCGCGCCGCTGCGATGAAGTCATCGCCTTCGCCGAGATCGGCAACGGCACCCGCCGGGATTTCGGCGGCGGCCGCCTGGGCCTGGTGCGGCTGGCCGAAGTCCGGCATGGACGGCGGGCGCGGAATGTCCGCCTCCGGGGCGGGCTGCTCCGGCGTGGCTGCCGGCTCATGCCGCGGTGCCATGAACTGATCCGCGAAGGCCCCGGTCGGATCGTAGAACTGCTGCGCCGAGGGTGCATGGATCGCTTCCACCGGAACGGCGGGTGTGGTCGGCAGCGCCTGCCAGGCTTGCGGGGCCTGTTCCATGGCCTGATGCGCCATGTTGACGGCCAGTTGATGGCCCGCCGACGAGGTTTCAAGCTCGGCCAGCTTGTTGACGATCTGCTCAAGTGTTTCGTGAACCGCCTCAAGCGTTTCCTGGTTGCGCTGCTCGGCACCCGCCGCACTCTCGCGCACGGCGCGTAAACCCTCTTCCATGGCGCGCAGTTCCGGCGAGGGACCGGCCGCCTGCTGGGTGGAGAGAAGGCGCTCGACGGCGCGGTTGGCGGCGTCTTCCGCCGTCTGGGCGGCAAACGCACGGTTCTGTTCCAGGCTCTCGTAGAGCTGGTGGATGGCCCGTTCCATCGATTCGAGATGGCCCAACTGCTGCTCGGTGCGGCCGACCCGGTCATGGACGGCGCTCATCTGCTCCTCGAAGGCGGCGATGGCCTGGCCGCCGTCCTGCTGGCGCAGCGCCTCGCCCAGCTTGTTGTCGAGTTCGGCGATGCGCAATTCGAGTTCGCCGAATTGCGGCAGACTGCGAACCGCCACATTGCTCTGGTCGAGCTTGCGGCTCAGGTCGCCAAGCCGGCGGTCCATGTCGGCCAGGGGCCGCATGTCGGCGCCTTGCGCGACGCGGGTCGAGAGCTGTTCCACGGCGACGCGCAGGGCATGCACATCGCGCTCGCTGGCGGTGGCCTGGCGGATGTCGTCGACGCGTGCGTTGATCCCGCCGATCTCGGCGCGCACCCGCTGCAGGTCGGCGGCGGTGCCCGAATGGCTGCCGATGGTCGCCTGGGCTTCCTTTAGCACCTCAAGGATGCGGCCCTCGATATCGCGCAATTCACCGCGCGCGATGCCAGCCGCCGAGGACTGGGCCTGGGCCGTCATCGCCTCGGCCGAATGGCGCACGTTCTCGATGCGGTCGGCCAACTGGTCCAATTCGCTGCGCACCAGATCGGGAAGGCCCGCCTGGAGCAGATGTTCCGAGCGCTGCATGCGGCCCGCCATCTCGGCGATGCGCGCTTCGAGGCTGGAGAAGGCAGGCGCGGCCCGCACCAGATCGTCCGGATTGCTGGGGTGTGTTGCCCGTTCGGCCATGCTCCCAAGCCGTTCCTGCATGGCCTTGAGGCCATCGCGGGTGCGTTTTTCGCTGACCTCGATATGCTCGACCACATTGCGGATGGCGGCATCGAGAGCGGTATAGCCCGGCACGTCCTCGGGGCGCTCGAAGGTCTGGACCGGGGCCTTGGCCGCCATGGCGATCTGGCGGCCCAGAACCGACAGGCGCTCGTTGACGGCGGTGAAGGCCTCGACCGCCTGGCGCTCGTTGTTGTCGACGCGGCTCAGGATGCGGTTCAGCGTCTCGCGGTCGAGATCGCGGCCGCGCGGCGTTTCATAGGGAAGGATGGTGGCCGACTCGCGCTCGCGCTGGGCCAGTTGCGAGAGCTGCTGGGCGATGTCCTCGAGCCGGATGGTGGTCTCTTCGCGCCGTGGCGCTGGGCGCTCGGGAAGGCGCTCGTAAAAATCTTGCGCCGGGCCTGCTCCGGAAGCGGGATTTTCAGCCTGCGGATCATCCGATTGATCGAGAATCACCGTATTCAACCACTCGCCGAGGGTCATTCCGGCGCGCCGCGCGGCATGTTTTGCCACTTCGCGAACCTCCGGTTCGATGCCCTTGACGCTCCACGGAATGCCCGGTTTCATTGTGTTTCTTCTTTCGATTGGCGGCGCTGCCCCTCGCCTGGTCTGTGAACGAGACTTTGGACAAACGCGGGATTTCCCTGTCCAAAAGTTAACGGGTTTGGTAAAGATTCAGTTAAGCGGTTGAACCTTTGGCGCGAATCTGGTGGCTGGAGGGGGGCAAATCATCCGCGTGCCAAGACCGGACGAAACCATGAACCAAACTTAAAGCTCGGCGGGGCTTGCTGAAATTGACGCAGGGGTTATAGAGTGGCCGCCCTGCAACGAGCTTGGCTCTCAACCGCAGAGACATCAATTGCTGGAGCGAAGGAATGACTGCAACTGCAAACAAGGACCGGTCCAACCGCGACCGCACCTACTCGATCACCGAACTCTGCCGCGAGTACGAGGTAACTCCTCGCACCCTGCGCTTTTATGAGCAGAAGGGGCTCTTGCATCCGGCCCGCCGCGGCTGGACGAGACTGTTCAGCTACCGCGACCGGGCCCGCCTGCAGCTGATCCTGCGCGGCAAGAAGGTCGGATTCGCGCTCGAAGAGATCAAGGAAATGCTCGATCTCTATAACCTGCGCGACGGTCAATTGACGCAACTGCGCATCGCCTCCACCAAGATGCGCGAACGCCTTGAGGCGCTGCGGGTTCAGCGCGTCGAACTCGAGGATGCCATCGCCGATCTGGAACGCACCGTGGTGCTGGTCGACGGCATGCTCAAGGAACGCGAAGCGGCAGCCCCCAAGGCCGCCACCAGCTGAGCGGACCTTCACGTCTTCTAACCTTCACGCGTCCGGGTGAAAACCGCCCGGATGCGTTCGCATGTCCCAATCGGTGCTCATGACCCTCGCCTATGTTGTCAATCCGCTGGATCGCAGCGCCAATGAACGCGGCGATGCCGGGTGGCTGGCGCGGCAGCGGAGTGCAGCCAACGCCCGGATGATCCGCATCATTGGCGACCAGACCGTGGTGGCCGATGGCCGGTTGCTGACCGAACCGGCCCCCGTCTCGCCGATCACCGTGTTCCTCGGTATCGATGGCGAGGACGCGCCGTGGTTTGCCTGCAAGTCGGAGGAGACCGAGAACCTCCGCGACCTCCGCTCGCTTGCCATGGAGGAGGCATTGCCGCCGCAACAGCTCGGCATGCTCGCCCAGGCGCGCTCCCTCATCCAGTGGCATGAGCGCCGGAGCTTCTGTTCCAACTGCGGCGGCCGCAACGAACTGGCCGACGGCGGCTACCGGCGCCATTGCGTGGCTTGCGGCATGGATCATTTTCCGCGCACCGATCCCGTCGTCATCATGGTGGTGCGCCATGAAGGCCGCATCCTGCTGGGGCGCCAGAAGACCTGGAAGCCAGGAATGTATTCCGCATTGGCGGGTTTCGTGGAGCCGGGCGAAACCATCGAGGACGCGGCGCGGCGCGAGATTTTCGAGGAAGCCGGCGTGCGTGTCGGCGCTGTTGCTTATGTCACCAGCCAGCCCTGGCCCTTCCTCTCCAACCTGATGATCGGGTTGATCGGCGAGGCTTCGTCGGGCGCTATCAAACTCGACGAGAAGGAACTCGAGGACGCCCACTGGTTCGGCGCGGAGGAGGCGAAGATGATGGTCGCGCGTACCCATCCGCTGGGCTTCTACGCGGCCAATCCAATGGCCATTGCGCACGAGCTGGTGAAGCGGGCGCTGGAGCTGGGTTGAATTGTCTCGAGATCATACCTCGTGGCAGCGTGCTTCGAGGCTCACGGCTACGCCGTGAGCACCTCAGCATGAGGAATTTCGGCA
>JANPCA010000425.1:0-2526 GCA_031430715.1 Hyphomicrobiales bacterium
CCAGCTTTCGCTGGCATGACGGAATTTGGCAGTGGTTCACTCCGGAACAGAACGGTTCTAAACAGCCCTGTCCAACCTCCGGTCCCACCAGATCATCAGGATACCTGCCGTAATGACGATGGCCGCACCCGCCCAGGTGTAGACATCTGGGAAATCGCCAAAGATCAACAGCCCATAGACGACCGCCCAGATCATCGCCGAATACTCGAATGGCGCCACGAAACTGGCCTCCGCGAACTTATAGGCATTGACGAACAGCAGCATCGCAATGGCCGCGATGATGCCGTGGCCGAACAGCAGCAGGCCGTCGAAGGCGCTGGGCCACGCCATCGGACGCGACAGGAACACCAGGCTTGGATGGCTGACATGGCCGAAATCCACCGTGTTGAAGATCACCGCCATGAGCAGCCCGATCGCCATGTAGATGGCATTCTGCCAGGCCGAGATGACGATGGGCGGCACCTGTTGGGAAAGCGGCCGCCCGATCATCTGGCCCACCGCATAGCCGAGCGCCGAGATCAGCGCGAGAATGGCGGCCGGCTCGAAAACCCCGGCACCCGGCCTCACCATGATCAGCACCCCGATAAATCCGGCGCAAATGGCCAGCCAGCGGTGCAGGCGCACCCGCTCGCCCAGCAGCGGCCCCGCCAGTCCGGCCACGAAGAACGGCATGGTAAAGTAGATCGCCACCGCGTTGGCGATGGGCATGGCGGCAATGGCCAAAACGAAGCCCAGGTAGGCGACGCCGAGAATCACCCCGCGCAACAGGAGCCGCGGCCACAATGGCGTGGCCAGACGCCGGAATTCGCCGCTCCGCCACAACACGGCGGCCAGCACGGGAAGCGAGCCCACACAGCGGAACAGCAGCGTCTCATAGGCCGGATAGCCGCTCGACATGAGCTTCACCACGGCGTCCTGCGCCGAGGCGAGTCCGATGCCGCCAAGGATGCAGGCCATGGCCAGCCGGCGATTGTTTGAAGTAGTCATGCGGGGCGGCTTAGCCCAATGACGCCCCGAACTGAAATGCAGTCCTAGTCTGCCAGCATTGCGCCATAACCAAAGCCGGGCGCCCTTGTCACTTCGCCGATGCCGCGGCGGTCTTCCTGGGTGACTTCAAGCACCACGTTGCCCTGCGCCCATAGCTTGTTGACAACAATTGCGAGGCTGGGGGAGTTGGCTTCAATGATGATGTCGTGGCCAGTGCCACTGACCCAGAGCTGCTGTTCCGGCAGATACATCACGCCGTCATACTTGAGTGTTGCGCCGCTCAGGATGGTCGTCCACTCCTGTTCGAATTTCGATTGCGACAGGTCGCGGTCCGACATGAACTGGATGTTCTTGTAGGTGCCGCTCATCGGCGATGTGAGCGCCGTCTCCGAGCCGGAAAGAAGGTGCAGATAGCTGTCGGCGCCGATAAAGGCGATCATCACCTCCTCGCCGCTGATCTTGGCACCCGAACCGGCGCTGAACTGGCCATCCTTCATGATGTAGATGCCGGGATTGAGGGTCACTTTCGCTTTAGCGCCAATGCTCAGCCCGCCGCAATAGGTGCCCGGATCGAGGGTGTAATGGCTTCCCGACAGCTTGCCGCCGACATCGACGCAAGCGCCTGCTTCGGGCACTGGCAGGCTTGCATAGGGGTCCACCACGGGCTCCACACCGGTCACCGGGTCCGGCGACCAGGCGTGGCCTGCATAACTTCCCGAGACGCCAAACTGGCTGGCCGTGGCTGTGGCGGAGCCGTAGATCTTCATACCCTCGCCGTTGCTGGAATTCGCCTGCACGGCGCAATCCCTGGCATTGATCTGGGCATCGCCATAGGCTTCGATGGTCGACGGCTCGCTGTCGTCAAGAGCCAGGATACAGAGCGGATCGGACTGGCCCCGCTTGGCGGCGGCCGAGGCCTCCACCGCCATGCTGGTGATGCCCAGCGCCGCACCGAGGCTGTTTTTCACCTTGCCATGAGCTTTACCGGTGACCCGCGCCTCATCGATCAGGAATTCGGTGGCACTGGTGATTTCAATTTCAACCGAACTGCCCTTTGTCGCCGCTTGCAGGTTGAATTCAAAAGCCTGCTGTGCGGCGCCAATCCGCTCGGCCTCGGTTGCGTGGTTGTCAAGCGCGGTTCCCGCCAGAACGGCCGCGTCGAGACTGGCCTGAATGGAGGTCTTGGCAGCCTGCGCCTGCACATAGATTGTCGCCAGGCCCGCCACCCCGGTCAGAACGGTGAGCGAAAGCGCCGTCACGACAGCAATGCCGCCGTGCGCGTCGCGAATGTCGGTTGGCTTCTTCAATCAAGACTCCTGCGCTGAATTTTCCCACGAGAAAGAACGCTGTCTAACGAGGAAGTATAGTCCTCGAACCTCAATTAGACCTTACCGGCTTCGACGAAATTGATTAGAAATCGTCCTTAAATGCGTGGACAGGGCGGCACGCCTCTCCGCGGCTTGGCGGGCGGAAGGGATGCTATCGCCGCGCAATTTTTGTCCCCGCGATATGACGGTCTATACCTATCATAGGTTCAAG
>JANPCA010000426.1:0-21147 GCA_031430715.1 Hyphomicrobiales bacterium
GCCAGATCATGGTCGGCGCGCAGCGCCTGCTCGATTTCGGCGCGCTGCTCGTTTGACACCTCGTTATCGACATAGGCGTGGAGCGCCCAGTCGTCGATCTTGTTCCCGGTCATTTCACTCGCCTCAGGACCGTGTGGCCACGGTCTTCCAGAATATGCCTGAGTGACTCGCGGGCCCGTGACAGGCGCGACATGACCGTTCCGATCGGAACGCCGGTGATTTCGGCCACGTCCCGGTAACTCATCTCTTCCAGGCCAACCAGCACGATCACCTCGCGGTGCTGGGGGGCCATGCGGTTCAGCGCCTCCGCCACCAGGCTGGCCGACAGGCGGTCTTCCTGCATGGGCGGCACGGCATCCTCGCCGCCCACCAGATCGTCCACCGTCTTGACGATCCCTAAGCGCCCGTCGCGGCGCAGCCCGCTGATGAAGATGTTGCGCAGCACGGCATAGAGCCAGGCGCGGAGCGGCCTGGCCGGATCGTAGAGATGGCTCTTGCGCATGGCCCGCTCCAGGCAGTCCTGCACCAGGTCGTCGGCCAGGGCGGTATCGCCCGACAGCGCCCTGGCGAAGCGCCGCAAATGGGGAATCTCGCCTGCGAGCTGTGACCGGAAATCCATGACCGCCCTTCTTGGGTTACTTACGCCCGGAAAGCACAATCCATTCCATTACTTGGGCGCTTGCCACTTGTCGCGCAGCGTCACCAGCTCCTCGGCGGCGGTCGGATGCACCGCCATGGTGGCGTCGAAATCGGATTTCTTGGCCCCAAGCCTGATCGAAATACCGAGCAATTGCGCCATTTCGCCAGCATCGGGGCCGCAGATGTGGCAGCCAAGCACCCGGTCCGTCTCGCCATCGACCACCAGCTTCATCAGCATGCGCTCGTCGCGGCCCGAAAGCGTGTGCTTCATCGGCTTGAAGGATGTCTTGTAGATGTCGATGGACTTGAAGCCGCTGCGGGCCTGGGCCTCGGTCAGACCGATGGTGCCGATCTCGGGCTGGGAAAAGACCGCCGTCGGGATCAGGCTGTGATCTACGCTGGTGGGCTTATCTCCGAACACCGTGTCGGCAAACGCCTGGCCCTCACGGATGGCGACGGGGGTGAGGTTCACCCGGTTGGTGACATCGCCCACCGCATAGATCGAGTCGATACTGGATTTTGAATAACCGTCAACTTTCACCGCCATATGCGGCGTCACTTCGACACCTATAGTGTCGAGTCCCAGGCCAGCGGTGTTGGGGATACGGCCAGTGGCGAACATGATCTGGCCCGCGCCGAAGGCAGCACCATCGTTCAGCGTGACGCGCACGCCGGTGCCCGAGGCCTCGATCCTGGCGACATCGGCCTTGGTACGGATTTCGATGCCCTTTTTCATCATCTCGTGGGCGAGATGGCCGCGCAGATCCTCGTCGAAGCCGCGCAGGATCTGCTCGCCGCGATAGATCAGGATCGTCTCGACGCCAAGTCCCGAGAAGATTCCGGCGAATTCCACCGCGATGTAACCGCCGCCGACGATGCAGATGCGGGACGGCAGCTTCTCCAGATGGAAGGCCTCGTTGGAGGTGATGGCCAGTTCATGGCCGGCCAAATGGCGCGGCACGAAGGGCGCGGCGCCGGTTGCCACCAGGATATATTTCGCGGTGACACTACGCCCCGAGGCGAGACGCACCCGATGCGGCCCCTCGATCGTGGCGCGTTCCAGAATCAGTTCGGCCCCTGCCCCTTCGAGATTGCGGATATAGGCCTTGTTGAGCCGGTCGATTTCCTTGTCCTTGTTGGCGATGAGGGTGGCCCAGTCGAATGTGACCTTGTCGGTGCTCCAGCCGAAACCCAGCGCATCCTCGAAACCTTCAGCGAATTTGGAGGCATAGACCAACAGCTTCTTCGGCACGCAGCCGCGGATGACGCAGGTGCCGCCGACCCTGAATTCCTCGGCCACCGCCACCCTGGCGCCATAACGCGCCGTGATCCGTGCCGCCCGCACCCCGCCCGATCCGGCCCCGATGACGAAGAGATCGCAGTCGTAATTGGTCATTGCTTCCTTAGGGTTTTGACGCCGTCCTTGCCGGCCACCAGAATGATGCCGCAGATGCCGATGAAGAGGCCGTGGTCGACGACGCCTGGAATGATGTTGAGCAGGTTCGAGAGTCGCTCGGGCTCGGGGATTTTGCCCAATGCCGCATCGATGATGACGTTGCCGCCATCCGAGCGGAAGGGTTTGCCGTCCTTGACGCGCAATACCAGTTTTCCCTCGAGGTTGCAGATTTTCAGCGCGCGCTCGATCTTCCAGGCGGTGGCCTTGACGCCGAAGGGCACGATCTCGATGGCCAGCGGAAAGCGGCCCAAGGTCTCTACGCGCTTCGATTCATCAGCGATGACGATCATGTGGCGCGACGAGGAGGCGACGATCTTCTCGATCAGCAGGGCGCCGCCGCCGCCCTTGATGAGCTGAAAATTCGAGTCGAACTCATCGGCACCATCGACGGTTAAGTCGAGATAGGGATGGTTTTCCAGATTGGTCAATGGAATCTTCAGGTCTTCCGCCTGGCGGCGGGTTTGTTCCGAGGTCGGAACAGCGAGGATATTCAGTCCCGCCTTCACCTTGGCGCCCAGCAGCTCGACGAAATGCCGGGCGGTGGAGCCGGTGCCGAGGCCGATCTTCATCTCGGGCTTGACGTAGTCGAGGGCTGCCTGGGCCGCCGCGCGTTTTTGATCATCCTGGGTTTTCAACATCTGGTCCTATGAGTGTGCCGACCGGCCGTTCCGGATTTGCCGCGATGCGTATTTGCCCCAGTTTCAGCGGCCCGCCAACCACTACTTTCACCCAGCGTTCCGATGCCACCCGATAGGGATCGACCTGAATATGTTCGCAGGCCCCCACGTCGATATAGTCCACTCCGCCGCGCCACAGGTGATGGTCCGCGAAGGTGGCCCGCCAGAATGCCTTGGCCTCGTGATCGTAAAGCCACAAGTCACCCGCCATCCGTTCGATCCAGCGCTCGTGCAGGCGCGGTGAATATTTCTCGATGACGGCGCGGCCTTCGTTGTCCTTCGCCATGTCCCACTTGGCGGGACGCAGCAGGCTGATCCAGATGGGCCGGATACGCGCCGCGTGATAGGCCCTGGTTCTTTGCCACAACTCGGCCTCGCCGATGATCGAATCCTGCACTTCGATGGCGTAACGGATTTGCGGGTTGCGCGGACTGGCAATCAGCACATCGGCGCGGCGGTTCTCAAGTGGTGACGCCACCGGCACCTCGACATCGGCCGTAAATCCCCGTCTGGAATACTCCTCCGCGATATGGAGCTTGGCGCTCATATGCCCAAAGGACTCGCCCGCCAAGTGGCAGACGGAACCCGGATGGTGGGCGAAATGGGCGATGCGGATGGTGCCGCGCTTCAGGATGACGCGGCCCCCGCATTGGGCATCCGGGCAGCGATAGTCATGATCGGGCGGCGCCGCCGCCGCGAACATGCGTTGGCCGTCGAGGAGTGCCGTCAGCATGGCAAGGGCCTCCGGACTCCCCCTCGCCTCAGGAGCCTTTCATTTTCCCAATCCGCCCATCAGCATGTATTTCATTTCGAGATATTCCTCCACGCCATGGTGCGAGCCCTCGCGGCCGAGGCCGCTTTCCTTGACACCTCCAAAAGGCGCTTCGGCCGTCGAGATGATGCCTTCGTTGATGCCGACCATGCCATATTCGAGGCCCTCGGCGACGCGCCAGACGCGGCCGATGTCGCGGGTATAAAAATAGCAGGCGAGGCCGAATTCCGTGTCATTGGCCATGGCGATGGCCTCTTCCTCGGTCTTGAAGCGGAACAGCGGCGCCACGGGACCAAAGGTCTCCTCGCGGGCCACAGCCATGTCGGAGGTGACATCGCGGATCAAGGTTGGCTCGAAAAAGTTGCCGCCCAGGGCTTTGCCGCCGATCATCACCTTGCCGCCTTTCTTGACCGCATCGTCGATATGCTCCTGCACTTTGGCAACGGCGGCCCTGTTAATGAGCGGTCCCGTCGTCACGCCGGCTTCGGCGCCGTCGCCCACTTTGAGTTTCTTCACAGCTTCGGCGAGCTTGCCGGCAAACGCGTCATAAACACCCTCCTGCACCAGCAGGCGGTTGGCGCAGACGCAAGTCTGTCCGGCATTCCGGTATTTCGACAACATGGCGCCCTGCACGGCGGCATCGAGATCGGCATCGTCGAAGACGATGAAGGGGGCATTGCCGCCCAGTTCGAGCCCTACCTTCTTGATGGTCGGGGCACATTGGGCCATCAATACGCGGCCCACCTCGGTCGAACCCGTAAAGGTCAGCGCACGGACGATTCTGTTCGAGGTCATCTCGGCACCGATGTCGCGCGACGAGCCGGTGATGACCGAAAAAACACCGGCGGGCATTCCGGCACGCTCCGCCAGTTCGGCCAGCGCCAGGGCCGAAAGCGGCGTCTCGGAGGCGGGCTTGCAGACGAAGGTGCAACCGGCGGCCAAGGCCGGGCCGGCCTTGCGGGTGATCATGGCATTGGGGAAGTTCCACGGCGTGATGGCCGCCACCACACCGACCGGCTGCTTGATCACAAGCATGCGGCCATTGGGCCAGGGCGAGGGTATGGTCTCGCCATAGATGCGCTTGGCCTCCTCGGCGAAGAATTCGATGAACGAGGCGCCATAGGCCACCTCGCCGCGCGATTCGGCCAGCGGCTTGCCCTGCTCGGCGGTCATGATCTGGGCCAGATCCTCCTGGTTCTCCAGCATCAGGTTGAACCACTTGCGAAGAATGGCGGAGCGCTCCTTGGCGGTCTTCCCGGCCCAGTCCTTCTGGGCGCGTAGGGCCGCTTCGATAGCGGTGCGCGTCTCGGTGCTCCCAAGCTTCGGTACGGTTCCGATCACGCTCTCATCGACCGGGTTGGTGACGTCGATATCGCTCTTGCCGCCCACCCATTTGCCATCGATGTAGCATTTGTCCTTGAGCAGCGAGGCGTCCTTCAGTATGCCGCGCAGGGCCTGGGTTTTCCGGATGTCCATGTCTCGATCTCCCGTTTTGCTTCGGCGGCCTCTTAGCATGGGGGCGCCCGAGCGGCCAACACCACCGATTTGAGGGGGATAGCATGCCGGACCGTGCCGTGATTTTCGATCTCGATGGAACGCTCGTCGATACGGCCCCCGATCTCATGCGGGCCACCAACCATGTGCTGGAAAGCCTGGGGCGCCGCGCCATCGGCATGGACGAGGTGCGGGTCTTCGTCGGCCACGGGGCTCGCGCGCTGTTGACCCGCGGGCTGGCTGCGACGGGCGGACTGCCGGAGACCTATGACTTCGAGCCGGATTACCGCCGCTTCGTCGATTACTATGCGTTGAACATTGCCGGCGGCAGCGTGCCGTTTCCGGGACTGATTGCCCTCCTTGAGCGGCTCAAGGCCGACGGCTTCGGTCTCGGTGTTTGCACCAACAAGCTCGAGGGCCTGTCGGTGCAATTGCTCGAAGCGCTGGACATGTTGAAGTATTTTGGTTCCGTCATCGGCCCCGACACGCTGGGCATCGCCAAGCCGGATGCAAGGCCCTTCCATGAGGCGGTGGCGCGGCTGGGTCTCACGTCTCCCAAGGCCATCATGGTGGGCGATAGCGAGACCGACATTCTCACGGCGCGCAATGCCGGCGTGCCGTTCATCGGCGTGCCCTTTGGCTACACACCGAGGCCCCTCCAGGATTACGGCCCGGACCGCATGATCGCTCATTTCGACGAGGCCTATGGAGTCATAATGGACCTCTTCGGACCTGCCTGAATTCCGCAAAAGAGATTCATGATGCCGGACAGGACAGGGGCGCGCCGGCGTTACCGAATTGCGCGGCTGGACGGTGGCGGCCTCCACCAACACTTCAGTCAAGACGCCCGAAAAAACTACTTCATGCCAACTGATACACTGCGCGGTGGAAGGAGGATGCCAACGGAGATGGCACGGGAGCGATCCACCACGCGCCTGTCCACCGGTGGTGTATCACTTTGAAATTTCTTCGCCGCGCTTTTTGTAGGTCTTGGGGCGACCAGGCTTCGGCGCGACTGCATCCATGGCCAAAATCATTTCCTCGAAAGTCCAAAGCCTATCCGTCAGGCCCGCTTCCATCGCCGGGGTGACACGCAAGGTTTTGTGAATGCGGACCCAGTTGTACCAGACGGCCCAAATCGCAACCATATTCTCATGGCTCTCGAATTTCTTGGAGAAGGCATTCGTCAACCGTGTGAAGCGGCGATTGTGCATCCGCATGGTGAGGTTGCTGCGCTCGACGTAGGATGTGCTGACGTGCTTCAGGTCGGGATCGCCCTCTATGCGGTGCTTCTGGGTGCCGATGCATTCCGCCGGGCTGTACTTGCCCTTGGCGCTTTCGGGAGAGGCACCATAGACCTTGTGCAAGACAGCGTAATCGACGTCGCCACCGAAGGCGCCCTCGACGGCCTGCAGATAGGCTTTGTGGCCGTCCGTCGTCAGTTGAACGCGGTTTTCAATCCGTGAGCGCAGATCGTCCATGAAGGCAATGGCGTAGTCCCCATCCCGCCCGCCAACGAGCCAAGAGACGATCAGCTTGGACTGGGCCTCGATCCCGGTCCATGTCCAGGTATCGCCCCATGCCAGGTCTTGCCGCTTCGCCGTGGCGACGTTCTTTTGCTTCGCGTAGGTGAAGCTCCAGATTTCATCGCACTGGATGCGCTTCGCCTTGACGCCCTGCACCTTGTCATCATGGAAGGCTGCGCAGAACTTGCCCGCGTCGATCAGGAGCTTGGCGACCGTATTGATGGACACATCGGCCAGCCGGGACACCGACCGCATGGACGATCCCTCGCAAAGCATGTTGAGCATCTGGGCGCGGACTTTTGGGGGCAATTTGTTCATGCCCGTAATATATGAACTTTTATGCTTGGGGTCAATCATTATTGCAAGCACCTAAAATTTAAATGATGCTTGCAAATTGTCTCATTACCAGTTACGTTGCAAGCATATTTCACAAGACGGGATGCTTGCATGTCGGACGATGAAAATATCCCCAAAGGTCGGCAAAAGGGCGGTATTGCGCGCGCAGAAGCTCTGTCCGCGAGTGAACGGCAGATGATAGCGCGCAGAGGCGCTCTCGCCCGGTGGGGTGCAAAAGCCACCCACCGGGGCAATTTCAAGGAAGAGTTCGGGATAGACGTTGACTGCTACGTCTTGGACGACGAGCAAAAGATGGCCGTCATCAGCCAGCGCGGTATGGGTGCAGCGCTGGGGTTCAGCGAAGGCGGAAGCCGTCTCACGCGCTTCGTCAATAGCGCAACGATGGCAGAATTCATCGGGCCCGAACTCAGGGCCAAATTGGAGAAACCAATTGTCTTTCAAGGGCCTAGCGCGGGCCCGAACTCGACAAAAATTGTGAATGGATATGATGTCACGATCTTGATCGATCTTTGTAAGGCGATCATAAATGCTGAAGCGGCTAAGCGACTTCAAAAGCGTTACAAGAATATCGCCGAACAAGCGCACATCATCGTGGGCGCATCTGCAAAGGCAGGCATTCGGCAACTCGTTTACTTGCTTTCTGGATACGACGCCACGCGCGAAGATCAGATAGCTGCCTTCAAATTCTATATCCGAGAAGAGGCGAGGGACTACGCGCAAGAATTTCCACCACAACTCTACAGAGAATGGTACCGCCTATATCAGCTTCCGCAGCCTGAAAGAAACAAACCGTGGAAATTTAAGCATCTTACCGTCAATCACGTGTACTGGCCGCTGGCTAGAAGCAGTGGGCGCATATTTACCCTCATGAAGGCGCAAAAAGCTGCAAGCCTAGAACGCAACAAAAAAATGCACCAATTCCTTTCTGAAATCGGAGTTAAGACACTCAGAACGCACTTGGGTCAAATCCTTGGGATCGCACAGATTTCTGACGATAAGGTGCAGTACGAGAAGTATATAAACAAGGTCTTTGGGGAACAGATGGAACTGGATATCTAACAGTTCATTTCCATCTCGCCTTGGCGGCCTTCTTGGCGACTTCCTTCCGCCGCTTCGCAGTCATCGACTTGGCCCGAGCAGCGCCCCCGAGCTTGCCCAACTCTTGAGCAGCCTTATTCTTGCCGTCGTCCGCTGGCGCGTCTTCGGCTTCCTCCCCCACGGCAATCCGCATCACCTTGACGGCATTGCCGATCACGTCAGCGGGGCGTTTTTCGCCTTTAGGGCCAGTGGGCATTCTCAGTCCTCATGCTTTCCGGCAAGCATATAGGAAGTCGGGGCGAGATGCGATAGCCTGTCAAGAGAGCGGGATTTCAAACTGAGACACTACCTGTCCACCACGCGCCTTGACTTCGCCCAAGCCTTCCGCTTATACCGCGCCCACCCGCAGACGGGCGATTAGCTCAGTTGGTAGAGCACTGTGTTCACATCGCAGGGGTCACTGGTTCGAGTCCAGTATCGCCCACCATCCTTTGATTTTTCACTTTTAACCTCTTGTTTTTGTTGAATATTATTTTCAGATTCCCTCACCTGATCTGAGGTGCGGGAATAGGTGTTCTCGGAAAGTTTCTCCGCCATCGACTTAGACAAGGCCTCACGGTTGGCGCGGCGGGTGTAGGTTTGACTTTGCGTGTTCGTTTTCCATCCGTAGAAGGCCTGCAGCTCTTTTTCGGTGGCGCCACGGTTCGCCGCCATAGTGGCGGATAGCTTGCGAAGCCCATGGGCACTCGCCTTGACGCCCGCGGCATTGCAGTAGACCCGGAACATGTTGCCAAAGGATTCTTTGGTAAGCGGCTCGCCACCTTTGCCACAGATGAAAGCAAGGTCACCGGTCGGCCCGGCTTCGATGGCTTCGGCCAGCTCGGGCACAATCCAGATGGTAAGGTCTTCGCCGGTCTTCTCGGCTTTCAGATATGCAATACCGTCCCGCACATGCTGGCGGCCCAGGCGCGCGGCATCGCCACGTCTGAGGCCAGTCCACAACAACAGTTCCATGGCGAGCCGTTCCCGTGTGCCCAGCGGCCACCGTTGACGGTATGCGGCAACATCGTGCTCAGTCCAAGGCTCGAAGCCCTCGCCTTCATGCGGCAAGAGTTTAACGCTTTCGGCGGGGTTAGATTTCGCATGTGTTGCCCCGACCGCCCACTTGAACAGCGCCCGCATGGTCTTGAGGAAATTGTTGGCCGCCGCGGGCGTCTTCATGCGCCTTTCACGGCCCTCAAGGATATGCTGACTTGTGATCGCCGCGAATGGAGCAGTGCCGTTCTCCGCAAGCAAGCGATCGAGAATGTTGTCGCGTTGCTTCTTCGTAGCTTCCGCCGTGAGATACCAGTCAGATGATTTTTTCCACTGGTTCACCAGCCATTCGAAAGAGTCAGCACGGATGGCAAGGCCCTGGCGCGGCATCTTGACACCATCAAGTGCCGCTTTGTATTCCGCCATGAACTCCAGTGTTCCGAATTCGCCATAGATGCGGACGCGCGGCGTCTGGCGATTGACGCGCACATACCAAACCATGCGGCCATGGCGGTTGCGCTCGCGGTGCAGGTAGGGAGGGCGGGGACGGGGCATGTCGGCAATCACAGCCTAATTCCCTTGCCTTCGTCAAATTTCGCTTCTGTAGCGTCGGCAGCCGTGGCGCCTGTCGCACCAGGAGCAAGCTTGATGCGCATTGAACCATCCGGCATAACCGCCACCTCCGTCGCGCCTTCAGCACGCGCCGCGCGGAACACGCGGGCGATGTCGGCTTGGTTGAGCTTGGCAGCGGTTCGGGACACTCAGGGAGTCCCTCCTGCCACCGGCACCGTGCCAAGCGGCACCCAATTGGCCGGCTGGTGATATTCGTCACCCGCACCCGTGATCGGCGGTTCGTTCTCGCGGCGCCTGACATCATTGGCGCTGTATACGCCCATTTCGCGGGCCATCCTGTAAGCTTCGAAGCGGGATTTGACATCGCCGCGGAGCAGGCCGGCAAGTTCGTGTTCGAGATACAGGCTGCGCCTGGTGTCGGGAGTCAAAAGGCAACGGCTCATCGCCGCTTCGATCCTGGCCGCCAATGGCCCCAAGCAATTTTGGATCAGGCTTTGCGCTTCTTGTTCAACGTTCGAATATGTGCCCTTGTCGAGAATGCCGACCGCCGTTGGGGGAACGCCGAAGATGCGCGCGACATTTTCATTGGAAAGTTTCATGCTGTCCAGGAACTCGGCATCTTCCGGACTGAAGGACATTTTGTCGAACTTGGCGCCACCGTCGAGCAGAAGAAAGTTGCCCGCCTTGGTGCTCCCCTGAAGCTTTGCAGCAATGCTGGTGCGCCACCGCTCGACGGCCTCCGGCCCCATGGCGATCGGATAGGAAATCACCGCCGAAGGCCGCAAGCTGTTCGCCATGAGTGCCGCCGATGTTTCGTGTTGTGAAATCGCCAGCGATAGCGTGCCCCGTGCAATCTGAATCGGAGACAGGCCAATGACCCCATCACGGGAAGGCCCGCGCAGGTGCAACACCTCGTCCTGTAGCAGCACCACGGCGCCGCCGGTGCCATCCGATACCTTGTAACGGAGACGCCCGCTCTTGAGCCTCTCGACTGTCACCCCGGCCGGCAGCAGAGCAAAGAGCGCCACAACTTGGCCGCGGCGATTGCGCTCGATCCTGGCGAAGGCGTTGCCGGTGAGATCGAGGCACCGGATCAAAAATTCACGGAACTCAAACGCCGATGTCTGTTCATTGGCGTTGTCATGCAGCACGCCATAGAGTGGCAGGTCGTCGGCACGGTCGCGGCCGCCGTCTCGGGAGCGGCGATAGAGCTTGAGCGGCATCGACGCCAACAATTCGGACCGCAGCGCGATACAGCGCACCGCAACCGCGGAATTCGAGAGAACGGTTTCCGGTGTCACGGCACCGGCGCCCTGGCCGAAGAATTCGGCGAGATAGGGATCGGAGAGCCGCACCGATTGCGAACGTTCTTCGCGGCCCAGCAAGCGGGAAAGGAAGCCCATCAAAACGCCTCCATGCAATCGAGGTAGCGTTGGGCAAGTGAAAGGCGGAAAGGCCGTCCAGCCTGTTCCAGGGCACGCCTGGCCACCGTCGTTTCGGGATAGGCCGGATGCGCCGTGATCGTGACATCGATCAAGTCGACATCGATCAGCTCGCGCAGCATTCCGGAATTGCCTTGAATCCAGTTGTCACGCTTGGCGACAAAGGCGAATGATGCACCGGTGATATCGCCGCGCCCGACACTCACCAATAAGTCTTTGCCGGTTTGTGTCGACGGCACGTCGATGGCGAAGCGCAGGCCCTTGGCATCCTCATCCAATTTCAGAGTGCCCGCCCTGGTGCGGCCCAGGACGTGCCTTGCATCATGGTCGAACAGCGCCAGCACGTCCGGGTGTTCGGAGAGAGAGCGGGCAAAGGCGCCCGGACGAATGACCTCGATAAAACCCCCAAGGTCATTCGAAGGCGAATTGAAGACGGCGGCAAGGCCTTCAAGACGATTGCCCGCCGCCGCCCTCAGTTCGATTGCGCCGCGGCGTTCCATCAGGCGATCGCATCCTTCACCACCGCGAAGGACTCCGGATGGCGTATCGCAACGTCGGCATCGAGGAAGGCATGGATCAGTGCACCGCCCTTTGCCGCCACACTGTCAGCGTACGGATTAACGATGATATCGACGGATGACCAATAGGCAATCACGAGGTCAGACCAGACACCATACAGGATGGCCGAAAGATTGGTGCCAGAGCCCTTGGTCAAGTTGCTTGGCACCTGATTCGAGAACACCACCGGCGCCTGTTTGAAGACTTCCGAAATGCCATAAGGACGGCCTTCACCATCTTTTTGTTTCATGGCGGCCTTCCGAATTTTGCTGTTGGTGAGGAAGCCGGTGGCGCCGAAGGCGTTGGCATCATCGATGAGGCCGATCATGTCAGCGGCGGTATCGACGGTGATCGCCGCGCCATTGGTGCCCAGCGCCACCACGCCGACGGAACCATTTGCGATGATGCCGGACGGCTCGTTGCTGCCGCCACCCTTGATGGCCGCGCTATCGATGGCTTGGGCCAAAAGATAACCCAGGTCGGCCCGGAGGATGGAGTCAAGGTTTGCAGCCTGCAGCATCATCCTGCGGCTAATTTCGTACATCGCCGTCACGGTCTTCGGCGCAAGCGACACCTTGTCGAATTCCATGTCGGAGCCGGTCGCGGCACCATGTTCCGCAACCCATCCGGCGGAACCGGATGTCTTGATCCGCGGCAGATCGAGATCACCGGTCAGGCCCGGCAGCACCGTGGCGCCCAGGGATTCCACCGCCAGCACGGGCCGGAGCTTGTCGATCATCGGGCCAAGGCTGGTTTGGACCAGGTTGCTACCGGGACCACCGACAGGCGCCGTCGTGGTCAAGGCGCGGCGTTCCCCCAGGAGGATCGACACCGGCACCGCCAGGGCATCCTTGCGTCCGGAACGCCTTTCCGCCGCGAACTCGGCCTCGGCACCGGTAAGCTTGCCCGCCAGGTGTTCGGAAAGCGCCTTGCCAAGATTGAAGCGCCGCTCAAGGTCGGCTAGGTCATGTCCGCCGTCGACCGGATCGGCATGCTCGTGGCGTTCCGCCTCTTCCATGATCGATGCCCGCTTGATGTCGGAATTGATGGCGCGCACCTCGGCTTCAAGTGCATCGAAGCGGGTGCGGTCATCGTTGTTGATATCGGGCTTGGACATCAAGGCCTTCATCTCATCCTGCTTTGCGCCCCGCTTTTCCTTCAGGGCATGGGTCGAGAGGGTCATAGGAAATTCCTTCTAGGATGGCATGGAGCAATCTCACGACGCTTCAGAGGCCTGGTTAAGTTATCTGACCTTTGGCGAATCATTCGGCAACCGCTTTGCATTCGACGCGGATCAAGGGGCCATCGACGGAAGCGGCAATCGACGCCGCAATCATGTCGAAATCAACCGCCGTGAAACCTTCCAATGCTTGGCGTTCAAGCCAGGCCGCGACGGCGCTCAAGGTTGAGAAACGGCCGATTCGCTTTTCAAATGGAATATCGGCGCCATGGGCGATTACGAGATAGCGGCTGTTTGCGGCGACTCCCGCGTCGGTTGTCATTGAAAGTAGAATGGACTCCTTCAACCGGTCGCCAATGGGATCGCCCTCGAATGCCACGGCGTTGGGCATATCCTTGAGCGCGACCTGTACCGGCAGAATAGCCATGACGGAATACTCACGGACCTCTTTCACCGAGAATCCGGCGTCCGAAAAGAACTTCAAGACGTAGATTTCAATGACATCGGACAGGCTGAATTTGGACCAGCCTTCCGTTTTGCGCTGGGGAAGAATCTTGCGGCGCCGCCAATCGCGCTGAAGCGCGACGGAAACGCTCGTTATCTCTGCAACTTCAGCAGGGGTAAAATCCCTATGGATGACAGAAACATTCGTTTTCATTGAGAGCCTCTTTCCGTGATGACTAACACGCTTCACGTAAGCGTGTCAATCACCACGTAGTCACTCTCACCGCATAATCATGCCGCCCAGCGTCCGCAGTGACGGCACCGGCGCCTCGCCCAGCCGCCGTTGGACAGTCCGCAGGCCCTCGATCATGCCAGCGCATTCCATGGCGTTGCGATTGCTGTCCGCCAGTGTCTTGCCGGGATCGGCAAAGCCGGGGTCACCTTCGTCAAAGCCGCAGTCGCCTTCGTAGGCGCCCTCATCCTCGCACTGCGCGCCTTCGTCCTCGCAGACCGGCTCAAGGCCGTCGTGCTCGTCCTCTAAGTCGTTGTTGCGGCCGTAATGCCATTTGCGTTGGTCTAGGCTGTTCGTGCTGGCAAGGCTTGGCTCGCGGTCACCTTCGTCAAGTTCAAGGTCCGCTTCCGATCCGTAGCTCGACCACCGGCTTTGAGACTGGCGGTCGAGACTGCCAAGCGAAGGCTCATCATCGCCGCCGTCCTCGTCATCTTCACCCGGCTCAAGGTCTGCCGTCTCTTCAAGGTCCGGGTCGAGATCGAGGTCGTCCAGCCGCGCCAGGGCGGCCTCGATCAGGGCTTCCAAGTCGGGGCGATTTTCAGGCAAAGTTGGGGTATTGAGTGAGTCAGCCATGCTGAACCTCCAAGTGGTTTGGACTGGTTAGGGCCGGGCAGGTGTCCAACCACTTGCCCGGCTCGCTTATTTCTGGCACAAGATATTCATGGCGTCAATATCTGACACAAGAAAATCACGAGGCCGCCCGCCCGTCGGTTCTACGTCTGTCAATGTCCGGCTCACTCCGGAACAATTGGCAGAACTCGACGCCCATATTGCAAAGATGAAAGAGACCGTCGGCCGTCCAGAGGCCATCCGGCGTCTGATGGAACAGGGGTTTAAAGGGAAGGGTAAATCATGAAGCAAACTGATGTTGTCATCGACAGGCATCATATTGAAAAGATCGAAGGAGTTAGCCGCACCTGGTTTGAGTGGGACATCGAAGGCAAGAACTTTACCAAGTCACTTGTCGTTGAAGTTGATTTCGATACAGATCCAAACTCACCGAAATTTCGTCAATCCGCGATGGACGCGATCGTCGACTCGGCAAACGGCGATCTTAAAAACGAAAACACAATGATCGTCAGCCGCATTAGGATTGTCCCGAAGTCCTAGCGAGAATGGCCGCACTCAAGGACGTGAAGGAAATCGCCGAAATATTGGCGGTGAGCGACCGTGCCGTGCAGGACTGGACCAAGGATGCACGCCGGGAAGAAAAGGAAGCGCAACAGGCTAAGGCTTGGGACTTGTGGCTGGATTGTCAAAGCCAATCTGAAATTGCCGAGTCTCTCTGCGTTGATCAAAAGACTATCTCAAACTGGTTAGGAGAAACCGCAGACTTGCGGAAATTCCTAGAACCCCCCGCATCCCGACAACACTTCGACATATGGCAATTCAACACCGCCGACCGTGACAGCGGACAGCAATCGTATTTCGGACCCGTGCCGCCTCTCACACCATTTCCACCATCGGCATCCATTCGGGCACAGCGACGTGTTGCCGTGCCACGTTCAAGGCCATGGCCAGGGCGACAGCGCCATCCACACGCCCGGTGCTTTTGGCTTTGTCGATTTTCAATGCGCCCGTGGGGTCAGGCACCGCTTTGGAATTGGCGATACAATTCGTCAGCGGCGGATTGTTGCCGTGCCGGATCATTCGTTCACTGACGGCCCGCAACAGCGTATCGACGGCAGGCCCCATTTCCTTAAAGCCCTGGCCATGTGCCACCAGCTCGAAACCTGACACGCCGATTGTGTCCAGTTCGCGCTTAAAATCATCGATCCGCCAGCGGTCGAAGGCCAGTTTCTTGATGCCATAGAGGGCGTGCAATTCGCCCACTGCATGCGCGACAAATCGAGGGTCCATGCTGCGGCCGGGCATTGTGCGGATGAAACCCTGATCGCGCCATAGCCGATAGGGCACGCGCTCTTGATCCTCGCGCTCGATCAGGCCTTGTTCCGGGACAAAAAAGAACGGCACCACGTCGAAGATTCCATCGTCATCGGGAAACACCAAAACCAGCGCGGTCAAATCACGGCTGCCGCCCATGTCCAGACCGGCAAAGCATTCCCGGCCCTTCAGCTTGTCCATGTCGACCGGCGCCCCGCACGCCTGCCATTCCGAACGCGGCAGCAGCATGGCATCGGCGGAAACCCTCTGGTTTAAAATCAGATTACGGAAGGCCGATTCCTTCGCCGGCATGCGCCGCGCCTGGGCCGCCATGCGGGTGACATCCTCAAGGCTCCGGAAATCGCCAAGGGCCGGATTCGCTTGCTTCCAAGTCGCAGGCGCCCAAGGGTCGGCGTCATCGGTCGCCCGGAACAAAGTAAGATGAAAACTTTTATCATCGATTTCACCGGCGTTGACTTTTAGGCCATAGTCTACAAGCTCGGACATCGGCGCCAGGTCGGTTGCGGCCTGCGTCGAGATAACCACCATAAGCGGCTCGGCACGGGCGCCCATGGCGGTATCTAAGGCATCGAACAAGTTCCGATTCGGCGCCTGGCCAAGCTCATCAATAACAACCATGGAAGGTGAAAGGCCGAACTTAGTTGCAACGTCGGCAGACAGCGACGCGAAGATCGAGCCGTTCTGAAAATCTTCCATGGTTTTGTCATGGCGCTTCAAGCTCACGCGGTCATCAAGGAAGGGCACGCGCGCAATCATCGCCGCCATTTCCGAGAAGATGCGGCTTGCCTGAAACCGGTCATTGGCCGCGCTGTAGACCTCGCCGCGGCTTTCCGATTCCGGCCCGGAAAGGTGGCACAAGGCCAGCCTGGCCGCGATATCGCTCTTGCCATTCTTGCGGCCCATGGACAGCACGGCAGTGCGCACCGGCCGCGATCCTCGTTCCGTGCGGTAGACAGCCGCCAAGAATTTCCGCTGCCATGGGCGGACCTTGAACGGGCGCCCGGCATGCAGGCCCGCCGTGATCGGCAGGTATTCCAGGAAGGCGATCACCCTGCCCACACGAGAAAGCCCTTTGCGCTCCCATGGCAGCACGTCAGGCGTGGCCATCTGCTCGGCAACGGCCTTCTTGAGCGGCTTGGCACCGGGACCTCTAAGCCCCATGCCGGGAAGGCCCAACTAACTGCACACGCGTCTTGGGGGCCGGTGCGTGGCTGACAGCTTCTGGTCTTTGAAGGGGGTATCCCCCTTGAGCCATGGCGAGCGATCGCAGCATGGGGGCAATCTCACTCTTAGCCTCATGGAAGGCTTCAGGGTCACGGTGCGATGGTGCAAGCCGCTCAACCTGGCGCGCCAAGGTCAACAGCAAGATACCATTTGGTGACTTGCTCTGAAGCGGTCGGTCCACATCCGATGCCAGACGGCGAAGGGCAGACACGGACGCCGGACAAGAGGGGCTTCCCCCTATAGGGGGAAGCACCCCCGAATGTCCGGCTTTGTCCGGTCGAATGTCCGGCCCGGACATGGCGACAATGTCCGGCTTTGTCCGGCATGTCCGTGTCATGAAATTGCCCATGTGTACTCACCCCATGATGCAATGAAGCCCTTGGCCTGAAGGTCAACGGATGCCCTTTTGAACGCCTTCTGGTTTGCGTCGGGCTTCTCCCCGCCCCTCATCTGATAGAAGGTGAGGCGCCATAGATCAGGGCTTACGGCTGGCACGTGAGGCGGGATATGAGGGCTGGCAGGTGGCGCCCGGCCATGCTCGGCAATTGCCTTCCGCAGGGCGTCGAGGGCGATGGCATTGACGCCGGTCGCCCTTGGCGTCCCAGGTTCATCGGCTTGCGCGCCAACGTCTTCAGGACGCACCACGCAAGAGGTGACAGCCTCGCCAGCAGTGAATGCCACCTCGACCACATCAAGCTTGAAGGTGAAGCATGCGCCGTCTTCGCCATCCTTCTGTTTGCGAATCTTGGCGGTGCGAAGCCCTGAGGTTTCGTTGACAGTCACCTCAATCGCGCAATCGAGGGCGCCGAAGAGAGAGGAATGCCCACGGGTTTTCTTATCGCGGTCCTTGCCGCCGTGATGGACAAACATCACATGCGCGCCGGTTATCTGCCGGATGCGGTCGGCGTTCCGGATCAAAGCCCCCATATCCTGAGAGTCGTTTTCGTTGCCGCCCGCCATGACGCGCGACAGCGTGTCTATGACAACCAGGCGCAACGGTTCGCTCATCGCCCCTGCAACTTCTTGAAGCTCGGCTATCAGCGCTTCCGTCTCATGGTCTTCGGTGCAGAGATCGACGGCAGACGGGATCAAGGCGAAGGGAAGGCCGCGCGGAACGCCGAAACGGTTGCGATAGGCCACCAGGCGCTTCTTGACGCCCCTACCGCCTTCCGCTGCAATGTAGGCTACACCGCCTTTGATGCTCGCCTTTCCAAACCAGTCTCCACCGGATGCCACCGCAAGGGCCATATCGAGGGCAAGGAAGCTCTTGCCGCTTCCTGGATCGCCCCACAGGGCAGATAGGCCCTTGTCGGGTAGGACGGCGGAAATCAGCCATTCGGCTTCGGCATCAATCTCTATATCGTCAAGCCATAGGGTGCCAAAGTCGCGGCCTGTTGCCGATTTCGTCCGCAGTGACGTGATCGAGATAAACGCGGGTCCGTTCATGCTGCTATCCCCCAGGTCGAGCGCACAAGAAGCCGGTTGCCGGGCACCACACCGGCCCGCCACAGACTTTCGGCGTGCTCAAGGTTTTCCGTTGTGATCGGCCCCGGCGCCTTCACCAGGGCCTTGCGCGCCTCGGCATAATCGAGGATGGCAGCACCGCTGCACCCGGACTTGAGCCATGCCAGCGGGCTTGCAAACACCATGCAAGGGCCATTGACGAAACTGGCGGGGTTCATGAGTTGATCGAGGCCCATCACCCCGGCGCCGAAGAGGGTTCCAAAGGTTGCCGGGTCAAGGGCAGACCATGCCGCCAAGTCTATGACGGTTTCCGCGTCTTCGTCATGCACGGCCATGGCGAATGCAACCACGCCCATGGCGTCAAACTCAAAGCCGCCACCATCGGTGAAGCTCACCAGGGTGCGGACAATTGGCCCGGCCAGGTTCGTGACGTGATCGAGATCGACGCCCGCCGCCTTGATGGCGTGCCAGCATTCCGGGTCCCATCCGGCTTGTGAAAAGAGGCGGTGCGCCGCCAGCGTGGCGCCAAGGTGCTTCAGATGATCCTTCACGGCAGCACCTCGCCAAACAAGGGAGAGATTGCGCCGAAGGCCGGGGTGATGTAGTCTTTGCGGTGATCTTCCAAGGTCACCCTAACTGCATTCGCCCCTGCTACGGTGCCAGCCGCGGCGGGGGTTCTGCTTTTAGGGTCAGGCGGATCAGCGATGCGAGGTGCGGGAGAGGCTGAATATTCTCCTTTGCCTTCAATGCAGCAGGTGCGGGAGCCGACACGCGAAAAACCCAATGAAATCGGGCTTTCTGGCAGGTCAGTATCGCCCACCATTTTTCCTAGCTAGCAGGCTGCTGAAAAACGCACAAATGTTGGGATGATCTTGTGATTTGATATTTTGGCGTGCCGGGCTTGGGGTGATTTCCTGCCTGATGCGCAGGTATTTCGCGTGTACTTCTTTGGCCTTTGCCTCTGTCAGGCCGTTGCGGCCAGCAGATTTGGTATCCTGATCAGGTTGTAGGCGATGATGATGAATGTGAAGAAGCCACTCGCCTTGGCGAGGCCTCTGACTTTCAGCTTTGCAGCGCCGCCGATGGTCTTGGCCCAGCCGAAACTCCCTTCGATGCGCTTGCGGCAGCGCTGGCTGATCTCATAGCCTTCATGGCGTGTGGTGCGGCCATCGACGGCGGTCTTGCGCAACTTGCCGGTTTTCGAGATCGTGCCATTGATGGCGATGTGTGGCGTGACCTTCCGGCCATTGAGCGCCAGCACGAAGTCTTCAGCATCGAAGCCCTTGCCGGCACCGGGTGTGACGCGGGTTTTGGCGACGGTCCTTGCCTTGTCCTTGCCTTGTCCTTGCCATGGCCCTTGCGGCTGCGCTTGATCATGGTGAGTGCCGCCTCGCGTTCGGCGGTGCCTGAGGCCGCCGTCAACTTGCAGTCGACGATCAGCCCGTTGCGGTTCTCCATCAAGGCATGGCCCATCAAGCACAGGTGGCTGCTGGAGCCTATAGGCAACATCCCGCCAGCCGAAGCCGAAGAAAACTATTACGCCACCATGGACAACTCAAAAATGGCCGCCTAACTTAACCCAACAAGCCTCCGGCAATCCCGGCTATCTGATGCACACATCTTTTGTGTGTTGAGGATTTCGGGATTTTCTGATTCAATCTGGAGCGATTGAATCGGGAGGCCATGATGAGCTTGTCCTGCGGTGAGGCTGATCGTTTTTCGGTGGGCGGGTTTGGTGATTTGCGCCTGCAAAAAAGGGGGTTTGGTGTCATCAGGCGCTTGTTGCGCATCGCGGCTCGTGCATTCTGGAACTTGGCGGTGGGCTGAGGCGTGGGGAGATCGGGTTTGGCCGTTTCCTGCGCAATCCTGCGGTGACTGTTCAGGCTTTGAGCGAAGCTGCGGGCCGAAGAACCGGAGAACGGGTTCAGGGCCGGGACATTCTGGCCATTCAGGATACAAGCGAGATTGTTCTGGGCAGCCCAAAGATGCGGGCCAAGCTGGCTTTGGGCCGGTTGGCCGGGGCGGCTTTCTTGGCGGGGTTCTTGTGCACCCAGTCCTGGCTGTTGATGCGGGCCAAGCGGAGAGCTTGTTGGCCTTGCTGATATTGCCGTGTGGAACCGCGACAAGCCAATCACGACTCACCATGCAAAGCGGCCCCTGGCACAAAAGGAGTCGCAGAAATGGCTGACTGGAGCGCGGCGGGCGAGCGAGGTTTTGGCGAAGGCTTCGCGCATTGCGGTTGTATCTGACCGGGAAAGCGATCTCTACGAAGGCTTCGCATAAAGGCCTCAAAATGTACATGTGCTGATCAGGGCCAGCGCAAACCGCAACCTTGCGAATGGCACAAAGCTGTTTGACCATGCAGCGGCACTGGCTGAGGCCGGCCGCGTCACGGTGACGATTGCTGCAAGCCCGGGACGGCCCGCCAGAGAAACAAAACTCGCTTTGTGCATTGGACCGGTCACCATCAAGCGCCCGGAACGGAGCATGCCAACGGCCGATCTCAAACAGCTACCTGAAACTGTTGAGCTTCATCTGGTTGATATCCGCGAGATTGATGCGCCGAAGGGCATGGAACCGATCCACTGGCTATTGTTGACCAGTCATAGGATCGAAGCCTTTGGCCAAGCCCGCCTGATGCTGGATTTTTACCGGAAACGCTGGATCATCGAAGAGTTCTCCCGGACGCTGAAGTCAGCAGGCTTCCGGATCGAAGACGCCAAAATGAGTGACCCTGCCGCCTTCATGAACTTTGCCGCTCTTGCAGCCATTGCCGCCGTCACTGTTACGCAGATGGTGCGGGCCCTGTGACAATCCTTCAGGCCAACTTCTTGCCGGCGCCTTTGCCCCGGATGACAAGCCTCTGCTGATGGCAATCTGCAAAGACTATGAAGGTAAAACGCCAACCGGGCGTCAGAAAAACCCTCATCCACCCGATACACTGGCCTTTGCAACACGGGTCATCGCGAGGCTCGGAGCATGGACGGGATACTACAGCAAGCCAGGCCCTGCCACTCTGGCCAGAGGCCTCCAGAAATATCACGCCGTTAAATATGGAGCGCAAATGACAG
>JANPCA010000427.1:0-8656 GCA_031430715.1 Hyphomicrobiales bacterium
CTCAAGCGTTCTGAAATCCGGCTCTTGTGGCGCTTTAGCCGATTCCTGCTATGGAAGCGCCATGGACGACAGAGGAAGCATGGGCGGGCCCACCGCCGAAGCCGCGGCCACGCCGGTCATGGCTCAGTTTCTCGAGATCAAGGCGGCTCATCCCGGCTCGCTGCTGTTTTACCGGATGGGCGATTTTTACGAGCTGTTCTTCGAGGACGCGGAAATTGCTTCGCGCGACCTCGGCATCACGCTGACCAAGCGCGGCAAGCATCATGGCGCCGACATCCGGATGTGCGGCGTGCCGGTTCACGCGGCCGATGCCTATCTGCAGAAGCTCATCCGCATGGGGCACCGGGTCGCCATCTGCGAGCAGTTGGAAGACCCCGCCGAGACCCGCAAGCGCGGGTCGAAAGCGGTCGTTCGCCGCGACGTGGTGCGGCTGGTGACGCCGGGCACCCTGACGGAGGACACTCTCCTCGAATCGCGCCGCAACAACTTTCTTGCGGCCATCGCGCGGATCAAGGGTTCGGGCAGCCTGGCGCTGGCCTGGGCCGACATCAGTTCCGGTGATCTGGCGGTCATGTCTTCGGGCGATGAGCGGATTGCCGCCGATCTCGCCCGCCTCGATCCAAGCGAGATTATTCTGGCCGACCGGCTGTTGGGCGAAGAGCCGTTCGTTACGCTCCTGCAGCGAAGCGCCACGCCGGTGACGCCGCTGCCGCCCGCGCGCTTCGATTCGCTTGGCGCCGAGCGCCGCTTGAAAGACCATTTCGGCGTGGCGGCTCTCGACGGTTTCGGCGATTTCAGCAAGGCCGAGATCGCGGCATTGGGCGGGCTTCTCGACTATATCGTGACGACCCAGGCGGGAAAACTGCCACACCTGCGCCAGCCGCGCCGCGAACTGCCGTCATCGGTTCTGCTGATCGATCCGGCCACCAGGGCCAATCTCGAGCTCACACGCACCTTGAGCGGCGACAAGCGCGGCAGCCTGCTTTCGGTGATCGACTTCACGGTGACGGCGGCGGGTTCACGCTGTCTTGGCCAGCGCTTGTCGAACCCGCTGCTCGATCCTCTGGAGATCGGCAGCCGCCTCGACGAGGTATCGCATTTCGTCGAAACGCCATCCTTGCGCCAAGACGTCCGGCGCAGACTGGCGGCGATGCCCGATCTGGACCGGGCCCTGGGGCGGCTCGTCATCGGGCGGGGAGGACCGCGCGACCTCGCGGCCATCCGCGACGGGTTCAGCGCCGCCGCCGGGCTTGCCGCCGTACTGGCGGAGGACCAGAGCATCGGCGGCTTGCCGGACGGTCTTGCCCGCACCCGCGATCTGCTGGCAATGACGGATCTCGCGCTGTCCTCGGCGCTGTCCCTGGCGCTCGGCGAGGAACTGCCGCTGCTGGCCCGCGACGGCGGTTTCGTGAAGCCGGGATATTCAGCCGAACTCGACGAGAACCGGACGCTGCGTGACGATACGCGGCAGGTCATCGCCGGTTTGCAGGGCCGCTATGCCGACATCACCGGAACTAAGTCGCTCAAGGTCCGCCACAACAATGTGCTGGGCTATTTCATCGAAGTTTCGGCGCAGGCCGCCGCCGCCCTGCAGACGCCCGAACATGCAGCGCTGTTCATTCACCGGCAGACGGTGGCGAGTGCCGTGCGCTTCGTCACAACCGAACTGGCTGAACTCGACCGGCGGATCGCCGCCGCCGCCGAGCGCGCGCTGGCGGTGGAACTGGATATCTTCGGCCGCCTGGTGGAACAGGTGGCGTCTCGCCGCGATCTCATTTCCGATATCGCCGCGGCGGCGGCGGCACTCGATGCCGCGAGTGGACTGGCCGAACTGGCCGAGCAGCGCCGTTACGTGCGGCCGAAGCTGGACAGTTCGACCGCCTTCGTCATCCGGGCGGGGCGCCATCCGGTGGTGGAGGCCGCTTTGCAGGACCAGGCCTCAGGCTCGTTCGTCGCCAATGATTGCGACCTGTCGGGCGAGGCCAAGCGGCTGTGGCTCGTCACCGGACCCAATATGGCGGGGAAGTCGACCTTTCTTCGGCAGAATGCCCTGATCGTCATCCTGGCCCAGATGGGATCCTTTGTTCCAGCGGACAGCGTGCATCTGGGCGCCGTGGACCGGTTGTTCAGCCGGGTTGGCGCCGCCGACGACCTGGCGCGGGGGCGCTCGACCTTCATGGTCGAAATGGTCGAGGCCGCCGCCATCTTGAACCAGGCGACGGAACGCTCCTTCGTCATCCTCGATGAGATCGGGCGCGGCACGGCCACCTATGACGGCCTCTCCATCGCCTGGGCGGCGGTCGAGAGCCTGCACGGCGTCAACCGCTGCCGGGCGCTGTTTGCCACCCACTATCATGAGCTGACGGCACTCGCCGCCCGCCTCGAGCATCTGGCCAATGCCACCGTCCGGGTGCGCGAGTGGCAGGACGACATCATCTTCCTGCACGAGGTCGTGCCGGGGGTCGCCGACCGCTCCTATGGCATTCATGTGGCGCGCCTTGCCGGCCTGCCGCCCGCCGTCATCGCCCGCGCCCAGAAGGTGCTCGACAAGCTGGAGCGCGGCGACGCGCGCAGCACGCACAAGGCGCTCATCGACGATCTGCCGCTGTTTGCCGCCGCCGCCCCCGCCGAACCCCGGATCACCCGTGACCGTGCTGTCGAGAAAGCCCTTGCTGGCGTCGCACCCGATGAGTTATCGCCGCGCGAGGCGCTGGCACTCGTCTACCACCTCAAATCGCTCTTGACGGCCAAGACATGACGAAGATTAGCGAACCGGCAAGACTGATCGACACGGAAACCTTGCGCGGCAAGTTCGCAGCCATCACCCACTCAATGGGCATTGCCTCGCCGCGGCTGCGCCCGGCCGTCGTGATAGAGCTCCGAAATGCGCTCGACAGCGCCCGCGCCGAAGCCGAGCGGCGGCTGATCGCTGACGGCGACGGAACCGGCTGCGCCGAGAATTTAAGTTTCGTCGAGGACGAAATGATTCGCGGGTTGTTCGAACTGGCCTGCACCACGATCTTTCCGGCAGACCGGCCGGAAAAGATATCGGTCGTCGCGGTCGGCGGATACGGGCGGGGAACGCTGGCGCCCGGATCGGACATCGATCTGCTCTTCATCCTGCCCGCCAGGCAGACCGTCCGTATACAGAATATCGTCGAGTTCATGCTCTATTGCCTGTGGGACGCCAGGCAGAAAGTCGGCCATGCGACGCGCAGCATCGACGAATGCATCCGGCTGGCCAAGTCCGACAACACGATCCTCACGGCCATTCTCGAGGCCCGCTACATCTGCGGCGACATGGGCCTCTTCGACCGGCTGGCCGCCGATTTCCGCCGCGAGGTCGTTTCAAAGGGTGCCAGGGACTTCATCGCCGACAAGCTCGCCGAACGCGATCTCAGACTGCTGAAATCAGGCGAGAGCCGTTATCTCGTTGAACCCGATGTCAAGGACGGCAAGGGGGGCTTACGCGATCTCAACACGCTGTTCTGGATCGCCAAGTTTCTCTACGCCACCAATTCGACCGATGAATTGGCGGACAAGGGCGCCTTTGCCCGCGACGAGCTCGCTATCTTCAAGAAATGCGAACGCTTCCTGTGGGCCGTGCGCTGCCACCTGCATTTCATTTCGAAGCGCGGCAATGACCGCCTGAGCTTTGACCGGCAATCCGACATCGCCGAACGCCTTGGATACAAGTCGCACGGCGGGTTGAAGCACGTCGAACGCTTCATGAAACACTATTTTCTAGTGGCCAAGGATGTGGGCGACTTGACCCGCATCCTGTGCGCCAGCCTCGAGGCCCGCCAGATCAAGGACGCGCCGTCACTGAGCCGGGTTTTCGGGCGGCTGATGCCGCGGGCATCGGGCACCATGGCCAATGCGCCGGCCTTCAGGCTCGAAGCGGGCCGCGTCGTCCTGAAGTCGCCCGATGTGTTCGAGACAGACCCCGTCAACATGATCCGGCTGTTCGCGGCGGCCGGCCGGCACGGCGCGGAAATTCACCCCGATGCCCTGAAGAAGGTCCGGAGATCGCTCGCCCTCATCAAGCCCTCGGTGATGGCGGACCCGCAAGCCAATGCGATCTTTCTCGAGTTACTGACCACCAGCGAGGAGCCCGACGTCATCTTGCGCATGATGAATGAGGCCGGCGTACTGGGCCGGTTCATACCGGAGTTCGGCCGCATCGTCGCCATGATGCAATTCAACATGTATCACCACTATACGGTGGACGAGCATTTGATCCGTTCGGTCGGTCATCTCGCGGCCATCGAGCGCGGCAAGCTGTCGGACGATCATCCCCTGGCTTCCGCCATCTTCCCGACCATCACCAGCCGCCGAGCGCTCTATGTTGCCATGTTCCTCCACGACATCGCCAAGGGGCGGAAGGAAGATCACTCGATTGCCGGCGAACGCATCGCGCGCCAGCTTTGCCCGAGACTCGGGCTCTCGGCGCCGGAAACGGAAACCGCCGCCTGGCTCATCCGTCATCATCTGCTGATGAGCGAGACCGCACAGATGCGCGATCTCAATGACTTCAAGACCATTCTCGACTTCTGCGCCGTGGTGCAGAGCCTTGAACGTCTCAAGCTCCTCATCATCCTGACGGTGTCCGACATCCGCGCCGTGGGGCCTGGTGTGTGGAACGGCTGGAAGGGTCAGCTGCTGCGCACGCTCTATGCCGAGGCCGAGCCGGTTCTGGCCGGCGGGCATACGGCGGTTTCGCGGAAGGAGCGGGTGAGCGATGCGATTGCCGCGTTCCTGGCGCATTTCCCGAACTGGAGCGAGGCCGAAAAGAAAACCTATGTGTCGCGCCACTATGATGCCTACTGGCTTAGCGCCGACACCCAGAAGCAGTTGAAACATGCGGGCCTCATCGCCCAATCGACGCCCAAGAGCGTGGTCACCGAAACCGAGACGGATGCCTTCACCGCCATCACCGAACTCACGATTTATACGCCCGATCACCCGAGGCTTCTGGCCCTTATCACCGGAGCATGCGCCGCGGCGGGCGCCAATATCGCGGGCGCCCAGATCTTCACAACAGCGGATGGCATGGCGCTCGACACCATTCTCATTCAACGCGAATTCCAGACCGAGGATGACGAACGCCGCCGCGCCGAACGCATCACCGAATTGATCCGCAAGGCTTTGCGCGGCGAATTGTGGCTCAAGGAGGCGGTGGCACGGGCCTACAAGCCACAGCACCGTATCAAGGCCTTCACGGTCGAGCCGCGCGTCATCATCGACAACCAGTCGTCGAACCGGCACACGGTGATCGAGATCAACGGGCTTGACCGCATCGGGTTGCTCTACGATCTCACCGAAGCGCTCTACAGGCTGAACCTCAACATTGCGTCCGCCCATGTCACGACATTCGGAGAAAAGGCCATCGACGTTTTCTATGTGACCGACCTGACGGGAGCGAAGATCGAGAACGTCTCCCGCCACAAGCAGATCGAGCAGGCGCTCACCAGCGTACTGACGGCGCAGCCAGCCTCCGCGGTTCCGGCATAGGCGCCGGGAACCGCATGTCACTCCTCAAAGCGGCGGCAACCGTCGGCGGCTTCACACTGATCAGCCGTGTCCTGGGCTTCGTCCGCGATCAGCTGATCGCCTTCACGCTGGGCACCGGTGCGGTGGCCGAGGCCTTCTTCGTCGCCCAACGCTTTCCCAATCTGTTCCGCGCCCTGTTCGCCGAGGGCGCCTTCAACAATGCTTTCGTGCCGCTCTTTGCCAAGCGCATCGAAGGAGAAGGTCATGACAATGCGAAGGCTTTCGCGGTCGAGGTCTTTTCCGTCCTGATGGCGTGGCTGCTAGCGTTCTCCGCCATTGCCATGATTGCCATGCCGCTCCTGATCCATGTCATCGCGCCCGGATTTTCCGGCAACGATGCCAAGTTCGATCTGGCGGTCGATCTCACGCGCATCTGCTTTCCCTATCTGCTGTTCATGTCGCTCACGGCTTTGCAGTCGGGCGTGCTCAACAGCCTGAACCGGTTTACGGCGGCGGCGGCGGCACCCATCCTGCTCAACCTGGTGATGATTGCTTCCAACGCCGTGGCCTGGGTCATGGCGACAGGCAATACGCCGGCGACCGGCTATATTTTCGCCTGGGGCATCTTCGTGGCCGGCATCGCGCAATATATGCTGCTGGCCATTGCCTGCCGCCGCGCCGGGATGGCGCTGTGGCCCAAGTGGCCCAAGCTGACGCCCGATGTAAAGCGGGTGATCTCGCTCTCCGTGCCGGGCATCGTTTCCGGCGGCATTATGCAGATCAACCTGGTGATCGCCACGATGATTGCCACGACGATCGATGGTGCGGTTGCTTATCTCTATTATGCCGACCGCCTCTATCAATTGCCGCTCGGCGTCATCGGTGTCGCCATCGGGGTGGTGCTCCTGCCCGATCTGTCGCGGAAGCTCAGGAGTGGGAACGAGGCTGGCGCCCTTCACAGCCAGAACCGCGCACTCGAACTCTCGCTGTTCTTGACGCTGCCTGCCGCTTTCGCATTGATGGCCATTCCGGCGCCCATCATACATACTGTGTTCGAGCATGGGGCCTTCACACGGGCCGATACGCTGGCGGTTGCCCCCGCTGTCTTGGCCTTTGCCGCCGGATTGCCCGCGTTCTCGATGACCAAGGTGTTTCAGCCCGGGTTCTATGCGCGGGAAGACACCAGGACACCGACGCGTTTTGCCATCGTCTCCGTGGTGGTCAACATTGTTGCCAGCATCGGGCTGTCGCTGTGGCTGGGCCATGTCGGAATTGCCCTGGCCACGACACTTGCGGCCTGGATCAACGCCGGGCTTCTGGGCTTCACACTGTCCCGGCGGGGCCTGTTCGCTCTGGACGAGCGCCTCAGGCGCCGGCTGCCGCGCATCGTTTTGTCGGGCCTCGTCATGGGCGGACTGCTGCTGACCGGCAGCCATCTGCTGCGCGCCAATTATGCCGACGGCGCGGGTTTCATGGCCGCCGCGTGGGGCCTGCTACTGCTCGTCACAGGGGGGGCCTTGGGATATTTTGCATTTGCCCATGTGACCGGCGCCATGCGACTGGGTGAAATCAAGTCAATGCTGAAACGCTAGGGTTTTGCGGCTAGAGTTGGTCCATGAGTGAAAAGTCCCCGGACAATGACGTCGCCTTCGGCTTTCGCCGGGTGGGCGAGGCGGAAAAGCAGGGCCTCGTCAATGAGGTCTTCTCCAAGGCCGCCGAACGCTACGACCAGATGAACGATTTGATGTCGGGGGGCCTGCATCGCCTGTGGAAGGACGATGCCGTGGCCATGCTCAATCCGCCGCGCGGCGCTAGCGCCTTTCATGTGCTCGACGTGGCGGGCGGCACCGGCGACATCGCCTTTCGCGCCCTGAAATCCGGTGGACCCAATGTGCGGGTGACGGTGGCCGACATCTCGCCCGAGATGGTGGCCGAGGGGCGCAAGCGGGCCGAACGTGAAGGACTGCTGGGACGTTGTGCTTTTACTGTCGGCAATGCCGAGGCGCTGGCTTTTCCGGACCGGAGTTTCGATGCCTATACGATCGCCTTCGGCATCCGCAATGTGACGCATATCGACCGGGCGCTGGCGGAGGCCTATCGCGTGCTGAAACCCGGCGGACGTTTCCTGTGCCTCGAGTTCTCGCATGTCGATGTTCCGTTGCTCGACCAGGTCTACGACGCCTATTCCTTCACGGTGATCCCCGCCGTGGGCAAGGTGGTAACGGGCGATGGCCAGCCCTATCGCTACCTGGTGGAATCGATCCGCACCTTTCCAAAGCAGGATGACTTCAAGGCGATGATCGCCGCGGCGCACTTCCACAATGCCACCTACCGCAATCTGACCGGCGGCGTGGTGGCCATTCATTCCGGCTGGCGCATTTGATGTTCGAAGGCTTCCGGCACAGTTTCAATCTGCTGCGGGCGGGGCGAACCCTTGCCGCCCATGACGCCCTGCTGACGCCAGATCAGTTGAAGCAACTGCCGTGGTTCGCGCGGCTTGGACTCACAATTGCCAAGTTCGGGACGCGGAGGGCGGCCGCGAAAGGCGATAACCCGGTGGCCGCGGCGTTGTCGTCGCTGGGCCCCAGCTACATCAAGCTCGGCCAGTTCCTGGCCACCCGGCCCGATCTCGTCGGCCCCAAGCGGGCCTTCGAGCTGAAAGCCCTGCAGGACCGCCTGCCGCCATTTGCGATGGACCAGGCCCGCCTCGCCATCCGCAATAATTTCGGCGTGGACGCCGAGGAGTTGTTCTCGGAATTCGGAGAACCGGTGGCGGCGGCGTCGATCGCCCAAGTCCACAAGGCGCGAACCGCCGATGGCCGCGAACTCGCTGTCAAGATTTTGCGCCCGGGTGTGGAGAAACGTTTTGCGTCCGATCTCGGGAGTTTCTATTTCGCGGCCCGGCTGATGGAAAAGTTGAGCGCCGAGGGGCGGCGCCTGCGGCCCGCCGATGCCGTGCACATGCTTGAGCAGTCCATGAGGCTCGAACTCGATCTCCGCATGGAGGCCGCCGCTATTTCGGAGATGACCCAGAACACCAAGGATGATCCGGGCTTCCGGATTCCGAAAGTCGACTGGCGGAGAACGGCCAGGCAGGTGCTGACCACGGAGTGGATCGATGCCACGCCGATTTCGGATGTCGAAGGTTTGCGGGCGCGCGGTT
>JANPCA010000428.1:0-11944 GCA_031430715.1 Hyphomicrobiales bacterium
CGGGAGAATGCCATGCGGGCCAGGCCCCGCAGGCGTTACCTGCCGCCCGGCACAGGTGAGCGGATGGTGAGTGCCATTGCGCCCAATGTGCTGGACAGGCAGTTCCATGCCCCAGTGCCCAACAGCAAATGGATCGCTGACGCTTCGAGGCAACACGTGTCCGCGCCCGCGAACGATTTGACCGAGTGGTGGAGACGTATCGTCTTCAACATCCTCAGCAACAATACTGATGACCATCACCAAGGCGCTATGGTCGGCTACAACGGCTGGGTCTCGTTGGAGATGGAAGATTTCACAATGCCGGCCGACGCGGGAATCCGGTCATCAATTGATGCACCGCAGGCGGCAATCAGCCGCTGACGCCCATCAGTGGCGGAATCCATACGGGCCGCGCATGGTACTGCCGGGCAGCTCTTTGGCTGAGAGGTGTGAATAATTGTACCCAGGAAAGGCCGGTTGGCATCGGTTGGAACTCCGCGCCGCCGGCATGTTGAGGGCGTCTAGATATTCTCGCGCGTATAGATATCGAAGGGCAGCACGATTGTCTGTTTTCCGGCGCCGGGCTCCGCCGTTGTTGCCTTGACCATGCCCGAGACAGTGGCTTCGGCCAAGCGTTGCAGTGGATGCGAGATGACCATTGTCAATGTGCCGTCCAGCAAGCCGGCCCGCGTGATGTCCATCAACTCATAACCAACAGCGGTGATCTTGCCGGCGAAACCGCAGGTTCTGAGTGCTGCCATCGCGCCTGAAATGCCGCCGCCGGAAATGTAAAGGCCGGAGAGGTCAGGATGCTCCTGCACGAGTTTCTCCGTCATTTCCTCGGCAACGGCGGCTGTTTCAAAAGTTGTGATCGGCTCAAGCAGCTGGAAGCCTGGTGCATATTCGCGGAAATACGAGCGGAAACCGCTCTCGTCCGTCTCCTGGCAGCGATAGCGATGGTTGCCGACGAGGATGCCGATCTTTCCGGGCGTGCCGCAGATGTTGTGAAAGGCCCAGGCAGAGGTCCGCCCCACCTTCCAGTGGTCGAGCCCGGCATAGTTCACCTTGCCCGTCGCCGAAAGCTGGGAGATCAGTGCGAATACCGGAATGTTCCTCGCATCAAGCGTTTCGATGGCCTGTGTCACCAGCGGATGAACGGCCGAGACGACGGCAACCGCATCGCACGTGCTGCCAAGTTCCAGAAGTTTCGCGGAGATAAACTGCGGTGACAGGTCTTCTGCAAAGACGATTTCGGGTAGAATATCCTGCTCCTCCACGGCGTGGGCGGCGGCTTGCAGGGCTGCACCCAGCATCTTGTAGAAGGTGCGGTTCGGCTGATGCAGGAGAAACCCCAAGCGGTGCTTGGGCTTTCGCGATGTGATCTGGGAGCGAATGACGCCCATGCCATAGTAGCCGATCCGCTCGGCTGCCTCCTTCACCAACCGGATGGTGACGTCCCGGACTCCACTGGAACCTCCGAGGACACGATTGACAGTGGAAATTGAAACCCCTGCTTCACTGGCCAGGTCGCTGATGGTAGGCCGGTTCATTTTTTGCACCTGAGAAGTTCAATTACTATCATTTTAGACCATATGATGAAACAAAAGATACAAAATATTCATTCCGTTTCGTATCACCTTGATTCAAAAATTCTACCATGTCAATTCATTGTGACGTTTCTTCGAGGGCATTTGCGTATGGATGACCTGCAATTCGGAACCCGGAACAAGCGCGGTGATTGGACACCGAGCGCTCATCCGCAAATTGCGTTCTTCTGGAACACGCCCCTCGACCTGCGCAAGTGGGTGACCTTCCTCATCGGCTATGTCTGGCCGTGGAACGTCTTCCACATGGCGGTTACGCTGCTTTACTGGCACTTCGTGCTCCCCGACTGGGAGACGATGAAGACGCTGAGCTGGGATTGGGCGCTGTGGCTCTATGCCGTGAACTCCGCCGGCATCTTCATCATGTATGGCGCAATCGAGTTTTTCTATTACTGGAAACGCCGCCAGGGCGCCCGCTTCAAATACAACGCCAAGTTTCCGGCCGACCAGCCATCAGATGTCTTCTGGTTCAAGAGCCAGAACATCGATAATTTCGTGAAGACCTATGTCTTCGGCATCGCCATGTGGACGCTCGTCGAAGTGCTGATGCTGTGGTGCTTTGCCAACAACTACGTCTCCTGGCTGAACTGGGCCGAGCACCCCTATTGGCTGGCGATCATGCTGTTCATGACGCCGGTGATTCACGAGGTGAACTTCTTCTTCATTCACCGCGCCATCCACCATCCCGTGCTCTACAAGTGGATTCACTCGACCCACCACAATTCGGTGAACCCCAGCCCATGGTCCTCACTGTCCATGCACCCTGTCGAGACCTTTCTCTACCATGGCGTCGTGTGGTGGCATCTCGTGCTGCCGTCCAATCCCTTGATCGCGCTGTTCCAGCTGCACATGGCGGGCTTTGGCGCGGTCAACGGCCACATCGGCTTCGACAAGCTCGAATTCACCGATGAAACCGCCCTCGATAGCCACGCCTATCTGCACTACCTGCACCACAAGTATTTCGAGGTGAACTACGGCGGCGACGGACTGATCCCGCTCGATAAGTGGTTCGGATATTGGCATGACGGCTCAAAGGAATCTCAAGAGCGGATGGATGCGCGCTACGCCAAGAAAGTCGCGCGCATCAACAAGCGGCAGGGCGAAGGCGCTACTTGACAGCAACACGTTTCAGCAACCCGTCATGGTGACGGAAAATGGGAGGAAGACGATGAATATGATGAAAAAAATCCTGGTCACGGCCGCGGTTCTTGCGGTCAGTGCCACGGCTGCCCTGTCGGCGAATATTGCCGTCATCGGCGGCTCGAATGACGACGCCTTCTGGAACAAGATCAAGAAGGGCCTCGATGACGCAACCCCCGGCATCGTCGCCAATGGCGGCTCGGTGAACTATCTGCGCCTGGTGAACTACGACAACTTCGCGCCAGACGTGGTGGGCTTGATCCGCACCGCAATTTCCATGAAGGTCGACGGCATCGTGATTCCGGATTGGGTTCCGGATGCTGAAGATCCGGCCATCAAGGATGCTATGGCCGCTGGCATCAAGATCATTCTCATGAACGCGGGCGGCAGTGCAAAGGCCAAGGAACTTGGCGCGCTCAACTATGTCGGCAACGAAGAATACCCTGCTGGCCTTGCCGGCGGTGAATATTTCTCAGCCCACGGCCAGAAGAACGTGATCTGCGTCAACACCATTCCAGGTGCGCAGAATCTTGAAGACCGTTGCAGAGGCATCTCTGACGGCATCTCCAAGGCCGGTGGAAAATCAACCCAGTTGCCGTTGCCTTCAACGTCCTTTGGCAACGCAACTGCTGTTGCCGAAGCCATCAAGGCGGAACTGCTGAAAGATGCCACCATTGATGGGGTTGTCACAATCTCCGCTGGTGACGCCGACTCGGCTGCCATTGGCATCCAGCAGGCCGACAAGGTGAAGACTGTTGCACTGGGAACCTTCGACATGAACGAAGCGAACCTCAACCGCATCAAGGACGGCACACAGTTGTTTTGCATTGACCAGCAACCCTATCTCCAGGGCTACCTGGCGGTGAGTCTGCTACAATCCCACATCGATTTTGGCAACACGCTGCCAACATTCCCGGTTCTCACAGGTCCTGGCATTGTTGACTCGTCGAACATCGATGCAACACTGAAGGGCGTCGCCGCTGGTGCTCGCTAACAAGTGACAGTAACATGCGTCCGGCCTGATGTTCCCGTTCTGGCCGGACGCAAACTATCTTTCCCTCAGGTCCATGTGGGGGAAGCCAAACAGTCCCTGCTAGAAATGAAGAATTGAGAGTGCAATGAAAAGCGGTTTCTCGTTCAGCGGTCTCCTGCGGCGTCCTGAATCTGGCGCATTTCTGGGCCTGATTGCCGTCTTGATATTTTTCTCCATCTTTGGCGGCCTGAAGTTTTTGCAATTTGCCGGCATGACAAGCTGGCTCAATGTGGCTGCGAGCCTTGGCATCATCGCCATTCCCGTCGGCCTGCTGATGATTGCGGGCGAGCTGGACATTTCAATCGGCGCCATGGTTCCCGCCGGCGCCATGATGACCGCTGTTATCGGCGGCCACTATGGCCTGCCCATCTGGTGGGGCATTGCAGCGACACTTGTTTTCGGTGTTATCGTCGGTTTGGTGAACGGTCTGATGGTGGTGCGCACGGCGGTGCCATCGCTTATCATTACATTGGGCTCATTGTTCGCGGTACAGGGCATTCTCCTCGGTCTCACCGTGCTGGTGACCAAATCCACAAGCGTTGCTCTCGCGACGACGGGCGCCGCCAAATCAATGTTTGGAGATTTCGTGAGTTTCGGCGGCATCTTCCCGCCGGGCCAGCTTCAGGTCGTGGTCATCTGGTGGATTCTTTTCACTGCCTGCTACGTTTTCTTTGTCCACTATTCCCGTTATGGCAACTGGCTCTTCGCCATGGGCGGCGACAAGGTGAGCGCGCGCAATGCCGGTATTCCGACAGACCGCATGACGATCCTGCTCTTCGTCCTTTCGGCCGTTTCGGCGGCCTTCGTCGGCATGTGCCAGGCGATTCTATTCAACGTCGCGCAAGTCGCCGGTGGCCAATCCTTCATCTTCAATGCCATCATCGCGGTTGTCGTTGGTGGTGTGCTGCTGACCGGCGGCTTTGGTTCGGTGATCGGAATTTTCTTCGGCACCATTACTTTCGCCATTGTCAACCAGGGCATTTACTTCACCAACTTCGACCGCAACTGGTCGAGTCTCATCATCGGTGTGCTCTTGCTGGCCGCCGTTCTCATGAACAACACGTTCCGCCAGATGGCGCTGACCTATGCGCCCAGGAAGAAGTGAGAACAAGATCATGGCCACTCCCATTCTCGAGCTCCGGAACATCAGCAAGTCCTTCGGCCCGATCGATGTCCTCAATGACATCTCGTTGCAGGTTCGGGCCGGCGAAGTGCTCTGCCTGTTGGGCGACAACGGGGCTGGCAAGTCGACGCTGATCAAGATCATGTCGGGCGTATATGTGCCGAGTTCCGGCACGGTGTTGATGGATGGCCAGCCCGTCGCCTTCAAAACGCCGCGCGATGCCAGTGAAAAGGGTATCGCCACGGTGCACCAGTTTGGCGGCACCTTTCCACTGATGAGCATTGGCCGCAGTTTCTTTGTCGGCGCCGAGCCGACCAAGGGTTGGGGTCCGTTCAAGGTCTTTGACCGGAGACGAGCCAACGAGATCGCGGTCAAATCAGTGCGGGATTTCGGCATCACGCGCATCGACGATGGCGACCGGCTGGTGGGCGGGCTGTCGGGCGGCGAGCGCCAGTCGCTGGCGATTGCCCGCGCCGTGCATTTCGGCGCCCGCGTCCTGATCCTCGATGAGCCGACAGCGGCGCTGGGCGTCAAGCAGGCCAGCCACGTGCTGCGCATCGTCAACCAAGCCAAGAAGCGCGGGCTGGCGGTGATCTTCATCACCCATCAGGTCATGCATGCCATGGCCGTTGGCGACCACTTCGCGGTGCTGATCCGCGGCGCCATCGCCGCCGACTTCAAGAAGGGCGAACGCAGCCGCGAACAGATCACCGACCTGATGGCTGGCGGCGAGCTGATGGCCGACCTCGAAGCCGAAATCGAAGCCCATTCTCAACAATGATTGAGTCAGCCGCCCACCAGAAAACCTAACCAGGAATCACATGTCATGTCTTCTCACTTTGCGCTCGCCGCCTGCGCCGAAATGCTCTGGCGGGACCGGCCCGTTGACTGGCGGGTCAGCCGCCTGAAAGAGATGGGATTTGGCGTTGGCTTGTGGAACTGGCCCGATCACGATCTCGCCAAGCTCGAAAAGACCGGCGCCAATTTCACCATCATGAACGGCTATCTGCAAGGGCGGCTGGCCGATGACGAAGGCGCCGGCATGTTGTTGAAGTCGGCGCGTGAAACCGCTCAGGTGGGAAAGCGCCTTGGCGTCGCCCGGCTGAACCTGCATGGCACAGGGTTAGGCGATGGCGGCATCCCGATTGCGCAGACCGATCACGTGAGCGGCGCCATGTGGCTGAAAGCCCGCGATACGCTGAACCGCATGTGCGACATGGCCGAGGAAGAGTGCGTAACTTACACGCTGGAAAACCTCAACTTGCTCGATCACCCGGGCTGCCCATTTGGCTCCACCGCCGATGTTCTGGCTTTGGTGTCGTCGGTCAATCGCCCGCAGCTGCGCATCAATCTCGATCTCTATCATACCCAGATCGGCGAGGGCGATCTGATCCGCTGGTGCCAGAAATGCCTGCCGTGGATCGGTGAAGTTCAGGTGGCCGACAATCCTGGGCGCTGCGAGCCAGGAACCGGCGAAATCAACTTCAGAGGCGTGGCCGAGGCGCTCAAGGCCATGGGATATCGTGGCCCCGTCGGCATGGAAGCCTTTGCATCGGGCGATGCGGAGAAGGCATTGGAAGCGTTCAGGGCAGCATTTACCGTCTCGTAATCGCGGGATATTGTGTAAAATGTGCCGGGTTGGACAAGGGCATCGCCAGGCGCTGTGTTGGAACTGAAACAGAGCGGCAAACCATGCAGGTAAGAAGGACGATAGCGTGACGATACGAGTTGGACTGATCGGTGCGGGCATCATGGGAGCGGATCACGCCCGGATTTTTGCCGAGGAGGTGCCCGGGGTCGCCTTGCAGTTCGTCTGTGATGCCGATGCGGCGAGGGCCGGAAAAGTTGCCGAGGCGACCGGTGCACAGCATGTTGCATCTGACCCGCTGGCCGTCATCAACGACAAGACCGTCGATGCGGTGGTGATCGCCGCCCCCGATCAGTTTCATGCATCATTGACAATTGCCTGCATCGAAGCCGGAAAGCCGGTCCTCTGCGAAAAGCCCCTGTCGCAGGATGTGATTGAATGCCTGGCGGTTTTGGCGGCGGAGGAAAAGCGTGGGCAGCGCCTGGTGCAGATCGGCTTCATGCGCCGTTTCGACCCATCCTATACCGAAATCAAGTCAATCCTGATGCGTGGCGATTTGGGCAAGGCGCTCATGTTCCATTGCTTCCACCGCAATGTTTCGCCTGCCTATGACTTCCGGGCATCGATGGCCATTCGCAATTCGGCGCCGCACGAGTTTGACGTGGCGCGCTGCATGCTCGAGTCCGAGTTCAAATCGATCAGCGTGTTCCGTCCAAAGGCCGGCGGTGAAACGGCACCTGTCTTCATGGTGCTCGAAACGCTAAGCGGTCAATTGGTGAACATCGAAGTCAACATCAGCGCCACCTATGGCTACGACGTGCGCGGTGAACTGGTGGGCGAGAGAGGCACTGCCGTCCTGCGGGCGCCGGTCAATGCCGATGTCAATCTCGACCTCAAGCAGTCCAACTCATATCCCGCCGATTGGCGGCCACGTTTTGTCGAGGCCTATCGGCGGCAAAACATTGCCTGGGTGAAATCACTGACCAAGGACACGCCGAACATCGGTGCGAATGCCTGGGATGGTTATTGCTCCACAGCTATTGCCGAAGCGGGCGTCGAAGCGCTGAACTCCGGCGCCACCGCCGCTGTCAAACAAATTGCAAAACCCAAATTCTACGCGTGAGAACATCATGAAGATTGGAATGGTCACCGATTCCCTGGGGCATTTGCCTTATACGGATATGCTGAATACCGCGGCAGCTCTCGGCATTTCCGGCGTTGAATTCAACGCCTGCAACTGGACGTCGGCACCGCACTTCAACCTCGCCGGTCTGGTCAAGGATGGGGCTTCACGCAAAACGCTGCTGGCCGATCTCAAATCGCGTAACCTTGAACTGGCGGCGCTGAATGCCAATGGCAACCAGCTCCATCCGGCCGATGGTAAAAGGCAATCGGACGATCTCTACGGCACCATCCTTGTCGCGGGTGAGTTGGGGGTGAAAACCGTCGTCTGCATGTCGGGCCTGCCGGGTGGTGGACCGAACGAATCCCTGCCAAACTGGGTCGTGTCGTCGTGGCCGCCGGAGACGCAGACAATTCTCAAATACCAGTGGGAAGATGTGTTGCTGCCCTACTGGCATAAGTTAGCAAGACATGCCGGTGAGCACGGTGTGAAACTCACCGTCGAACTTCACGGCAACCAGGCCGTCTACAACGTGCCCACGATGTTGCGGCTGCGGAAGGAAATCGGCAAGACCGTCGGCGCCAATCTGGACCCGTCGCACCTGATGTGGATGGGGGCTGACCCTCTTGCCGCGATCGACGCCCTGGGCGATGCGATCTATCACACGCATGCCAAGGACACGATGATCAACAAGCCTATGGCGGCGCTGACAAGCCGGCTCGAGAACGGCTCGCTGATGGATATTCCGGGGCGTTCATGGAGCTATATCACGCTCGGTTACGGCAATGGCGAAAGCTGGTGGCGCGACTTCTGCTACCGCCTCCGCATGGTGGGTTATGATGGCTGGCTTTCGATCGAGCACGAGGATGTGATGCTGAGCCGGGCGGAAGGCGTGCGCAAGTCAGTGGAACTGCTGCGGAATGTCATGCCGGCCGAGCCCGGTGACTACAAGCCGCAAGAATTCTGAAGAAGTTACTGCCGGGAGGAATTCATGGGCATGTATTATGATCGTCCGCATGCCGAAGACATTCGCCGCATGAAGAAGGACGGCGGGCGGCGTTTTCACACGTCAGTCATTGCTGCGGCGCAGAACTATGGGTTGGCCGCCATCGCCGCGCGCGCGCCGAAGACCATCGCCGCATGGTCAGCGAATTGCGCGGCCGCGAGGCCGTCGAGGCCGTGAAATTGGAATCGGCGAAGCGCTCGCACATGGAATTTGCACAGGCCGCCGGAAGAGTCGAAGTGTTCCACTCTCAGAAGCCGGGTAACTTGAAGGGGCGATCCGCTCCCCGTTAGGTTGGGATTGGGGGCCGGAACAAGTCGCGGACGCGGGCCACGGCCAGTGCGAGATCGTCCGGTGCCGGGTGCTGAGGGGCCACGGGCTCCTCGCCGAACCAGCCGATGCGGTGCTGCGCAGCCAGCGCCTTGAACAGCAGGCGGCGGTCGGCGCTTGCTTCGATGAGGCCCGCGTTGAACAGCCAGCGCACCGGCGCAAACAACGCCGAGGGCTCCAGTACTGCATTTCGGTACAGCCACTCCGTCAAGTGCCACTGAAAATTCCGTGACTGCGGCAGCGCATAAACCTGCACCGGCTTTCCTGTCGCCAGCGCATCCGATACCATGGAGACACTGTCGCTGGTGACGATGATCCGGTCGGCGGCGGCCAAGGCGGCACGATAGGAATTTGCACCGCCGCCCGTAAAGACGTGGACTCGGTGCGGCGCCACCAGGATGCGGCTGAGCGTCTCGGTTACGTCCTTGGCCGTGCGCGGGCTGGTGAAAGCCCAAACAGTGCCGCGCTGCTGCCTGGCTGAGGCAAGGACGGCCTTTGCCATTGCAACCGCCGCCGCCGCATCAAGCCGGTCCGGAAAGCTCGAACCGCCGGCCACCAGAACGATCAGTGGACGGATGACGTCCTCCATAATTGGAGGTCTCTGCAAATCCCCGCTGCCGGCCGTCAGCGGCAGCGCCAGTTCGGCGATGTTGGCGGCCGGCGCCAGCCGGTATTGCGCGGTGGTGAGAACCAGGTCGAAATCGGCGGGGTTTCCCGCCGGCCGGCCCACGCAGACAATCCTGATACGCCCGCCCGATTGCCGCTTGAGCCGCCGCGCCATGACGCTCGGCAACGCTTCCGAGCAGATTGCCAGATCGGGCCACGGGGCCTCGAGCGCGTCCGATTGACGTTTCAGCAAAAGACCGGCCAGGGCGGGAATATGCGGCCGGCGAAAATCCAGCGTCTTCACCTCCGTGGGCCAGCCCAGTCCTTTGGCCAGGGCGTTCATCTGGTCGAGATCGCCCTGCCGCCCGAGCGTCAGAATCCACATCGATGGTGCCTGCACGTCAGACCTTCCGCCGCTTCGCATGCTCGTCCAGCACTTGACCATAGCTGGCGAGAAGGCCTTCGAGAATCGTCTCCCAGCTGAAGTCCAGCGCCCGGGCTCGCGCTGCTTCACCCATCCGGCCCCGCAAGCCGGCGTCGCCGCTGAGTTCCGCAAGGCGGTCCACGAAATCCTCGGGGTTCCCGGCATCGCGGAGAAAACCCGTGACGCCGTCTTGAACCAGCGAGTTGCTCCCCGCTGAAATCGCATTCACCGCCGGCAGCCCGCTCGCCATGGCCTCCAGCGTCACGTTGCCGAAGGTCTCGCTCTGGCTCGGAAAAAAGAAAATATCAGACGACGCATAGGCCCGCGCCAGTTCCTCGCCATGCAGGAAGCCCGGGAAGACGCCATCGGAAACCGCCGCCTTCATGGCCGCCAGTTCCGGTCCGCCGCCGACGATCATCGGCCGCATCCTGACAGCACGCGCCCGCAACATCGCGAAGACGCGCGCCACGAGGCCTGTGTTCTTCTCCTTCACCAAACGCCCGACAAAGCTGATGACCACCTCGTCATCGCCGATACCGAGCGAGCGCCGCCATGCCATGTCGCGCTTTGCCGGCGAAAAGAGTTCGCTATCGACGCCGCGCCCCCAGACTTCCACGTGGCTCGACTGGCCGTCATCGCGGATGATCCGCGCCATCGATTCGGACGGCGGATAGACCCGCTCAACCTTGTTGTAGAAGAAGCGCAGATAGCGCTGCCCAAGTTTCTCCAGCAAACCAAGCCCATAAAAGCGCAAATATGTATCATAGCGCGTATGATAGGAAGCGACCACGGGCACCCCCCAGCGTTCCGCAAGCTTCAGCGCCTTGTAACCCAGAATATCCGGCACCGCGATATGGAACAGCGTTGGCCGGAATTCTTCGAGCCGCCGCCGCGCCGATGCTGGAAACCCCAGCGCGATGCGGTATTCTGCCCGCGTCGGGATCGCCATCGATGGCACGGGCACCACTTCCCCAACAGAGTCAAACGCTGGGCTTGCCGCGATGGGCGCGAAGATCAGCACCGGAACACCGCGCTTCAAAAGGAATGCCACGAGCCGGTTCAGCGTCAGGGCCACGCCGTCCTTGATGTAATTGTAGTTGCCGGTGAACAGCGCCACCCGCAGTTCGGACGGGCCTGGTCCCGTGTTCCCGGTCACCCCGGCGCTCAGGCCGCGGCCTGCACTGGCCGCAGCGCTGGCACCTCTTGCATCACCTCGAGCGAATCATGGCGGATGAAATTGTTGCGCATCGCATCGCGAAGCTGGGCCTCGCTGACCAGTTCCTTCTCGTAAGCCTCTTTCAAGAGCCCGAAGAACAGCGCCTCCTGGTTTTTGTCGGGATGCCGGGAATAGCGGCCAAGGAGCGCATGATCGCCGAACATCTTGCGGCGCATGCGCATGATCCAGCCAATCACCGGCACGAATTCGGTGGGTGTATAATCGACCTTGAGGCCGGTCTTCCACGGCTGCGTGCGCCGCCTGGTGTTATGCACCATCTTGGTGGCGGGCGTCAGCTTGTCGAAATCGTTCCACTCGTCCTCGAAGGTGCCGATGCTGCCGCGGTCTTCCATCAGCAGCGAAATCCAGTTGTGATAGTCGCGTTTGCCCTCGAACAGTTCGTCGAAACTCTTTTCGACATCCCAATGCTTGAGCTTGGCGCAGTCGAGCAGCATGACGCTCGAGGCAAAGGCGCCGTTCTTGAACTTGGAGCCGCGGCACATGATGGCCTTGCCCTGCATGTCGCGGGAGAGCAGCTCCCACACGTCGCCGACCGCGAAGACATCGGGATCGACGACCAGCGCGCGGCCCTGGTAGCCCATCAGTTGCGGCGGCAGGAAGCGCGTCAGCGTGAAGGACTGGAGGTCGTTCTCATGCCAGACGCGCTTGACGCCGTGGCGCATGTAGGTCTGGCCCTCGCGCTTTTTGAAGAAGGGATAGTCTTCCTGCTGCATGACGGTGACATCGAACTTGTCCGCATGGGCCGAATTGCGCT
>JANPCA010000429.1:0-10850 GCA_031430715.1 Hyphomicrobiales bacterium
TGATGCTGGCGGGCCTCAGGGATATCCTGATCATTTCCACCCCGCACGACCTGCCGCATTTCCGCAACATGCTGGGTGACGGGTCGGTGTTCGGCATCAATCTTTCCTATGCCGAGCAGCCCACGCCCGGAGGCCTCGCCCAGGCCTTCCTGATCGGCGAACAGTTCCTGCAGGGCGGCCCCGGCGCCCTGGTGCTGGGCGACAATATCTTCCACGGCGACCAGTTGCAGGCCAAATGCGAAATGGCGGCGGCCAGGCCCAAGGGCGCCACGGTCTTCGCCTACCATGTCTCGGACCCCGAGCGTTATGGCGTCGTCGCCTTCGACAGGGAGGGCTTGGCCACCTCGATCGAGGAGAAGCCCGCGGCGCCCAAGTCCAATTGGGCGGTTACCGGCCTTTATTTCTACGATGCCGACGTGGTCGAGGTTTCGAAATCGATCAAGCCCTCGGTGCGCGGCGAACTTGAGATCACCGACGTCAACCGCGTCTATCTGGAGCGCGGCGACTTGAACGTCGAGCGCATGGGCCGCGGCTATGCCTGGCTCGATACCGGCACCCACGACAGCCTGCACGATGCCGGCTCCTATATCCGCACCATCGAAACCAGGACCGGCGTCAAGGTGTGCTGCCCGGAGGAGATTGCCTTCAACTGCGGCTATATCGACGAGGAGGCGATGCTGAAGCGCGCCGCCTCGCTGGGCAAGACGGAATATGCCTCCTATCTGCGCCGCATCGTCGCCGAGCATGGCAACGAGCCCCGGAGGTGAGCCACATGCAGGTCAACGATCTCGGTCTCGGCGGGGTTGCCGAAATCATCCCGAAGAAAATGGGCGACGCGCGCGGCTTCTTTTCCGAGACCTACCAGCGCCAGCGCTTCATCGATGCAGGCATCACCCAGGACTGGATGCAGGACAACCAGTCCTATTCCGCCGAGAAACATGTGCTGCGCGGGCTTCACTTCCAGGTGGCGCCCTTCGCCCAGGACAAATTGATCCGTGTACTGAAGGGTTCGATCTTCGACGTGGCCGTCGATATCCGCAACGGTTCCGCGACCTACGGCAAGTGGGTGTCTTGCGTGCTCTCGGCGGACAAGTTCAACCAATTGCTGATCCCCCGTGGCTTCGCCCACGGTTTCGTGACACTCGAGCCCCATGTCGAGGTGCTCTACAAGGTGACGGCCCCCTATTCGCCCGAATGCGACCGCGGCGTGCGCTGGAACGATCCGGCCATCGGCATAGATTGGCCACTCGATGGCATCGAGCCGGTACTCTCCGGTAAAGACAAAGCAGCGCCGCTGCTGGCTGAGATTGCTTCTCAGATTTCGTTCTAGCTTTCAAGGATAGCTGCACGATGAAAATCATGGTCACTGGCGGTTGCGGATTCATTGGGTCGGCGGTCGTCCGCCATCTGGTGCGCGACCTTGGCCATCATGTTGTCAATGTCGACAAGATGACTTACGCGGCGAGCGAGGGTTCGACGGCCGAGGTGTCATCAAGTCCAAAGTACAAATTCCACAAGCTCGACATCTGCGACCGCGACGCCATGCAGAAGGTGATGCAGGACGAGGCCGTCGACGCGGTCATGCATCTCGCCGCCGAAAGCCATGTGGACCGCTCGATCGACGGCCCCGGCGAATTCATCCAGACCAACATCATGGGCACTTTCGCTCTGCTGCAGGCGGCGCGTTCCTACCATGGCGCGCTGCAGGGGCCGAAGAAATCGGCCTTCCGCTTCCATCATATTTCGACGGACGAGGTCTTCGGCGATCTGCCGCTCGATGGCGGGCTGTTCACCGAGGCGACGCCCTATGCGCCGTCCTCGCCCTATTCGGCATCGAAGGCCGCCTCCGACCATCTCGTCATGGCCTGGCATCACACCTACGGTCTGCCGGTGGTGCTGTCCAATTGCTCCAACAATTACGGCCCCTATCATTTCCCCGAGAAGCTCGTGCCCCTGATGATCATCAACGGCATGGAAGGCAAGAGCCTTCCCGTTTATGGCACGGGCGAGAATGTGCGCGACTGGCTGCATGTCGAGGATCACGCCCGCGCCCTGGCGATTGTCGTCACCAGGGGCCAAGTGGGACAATCCTACAATATCGGCGGGCGCAACGAGCGCAGCAATCTGAAAGTGGTCGAGACCATCGCCGACACGCTCGACGAACTGATGCCGCTCAATTCTGGCTCGCGGCGCAAGCTCATCGCCTATGTGGGCGACAGGCCGGGCCATGATCTGCGTTATGCCATCGATGCCACGAAGATCGAGAACGAGCTCGGCTGGCGCGCCCAGGAGACTTTCGATACGGGTCTGCGCAAGACCATCGAGTGGTACATGAACAATGGCGGCTGGTGGCAGCCGCTGCGCGCCGCGCGCTATTCTGGCCAGCGCCTCGGCACGGTCAAACCATGATCCGCCTGCTGGTCACCGGCCGCAACGGTCAGGTCGCAACCTCGCTTGCCGAGCGCGCCGCCGCCCATGCGGGGATCGAGGTCATCGCCATCGGGCGTCCCGAACTCGATCTCGAAAGACCCGAAACCGTCGGCCCCGCCATCCTTGCGGCAAAGCCCGATCTCGTGGTCAATGCCGCCGCCTATACCGCCGTCGATAAGGCCGAGTCCGAAGCGGAGCGCGCCTTCGCCGCCAACCGCGATGGGGCGGCGGCGGCAGCAGCCGCCGCGCAAGCCCTCGGCGTGCCGTTCATTCATCTGTCCACGGACTATGTTTATCCCGGCAGCAAGCCCGAACCCTATGTGGAGAGCGATGCCACCGGGCCGCTTGGCGTCTATGGGAGATCGAAGCTCGAAGGCGAGCAGGCGGTGAGGGCCGCGCACCCGGACGCCATCATCCTGCGCACATCCTGGGTCTACAGCCCCTTTGGCGCCAACTTTGTAAAGACCATGCTGCGCATCGGAAAAGACCGCGGCGTGGTCAAGGTCGTCGACGACCAGCAGGGCAATCCGACCAGCGCCATCGACATCGCCGATGCCATCCTGAGAATCGCGCCCGGCCTCATCGCCGCGCCGCGCCAGGGCGGCACCTATAATTTCTGCGGAACCGGCGGCACCACATGGTGCGGCTTCGCCCGCCACATTTTCCTGTGTTCGGAGAAGCTCGGCGGTCCGGCACCACGCGTCGAGGCCATCACCACAATTGAGTTTCCGACGCCCGCCAGGCGGCCGCAGAACTCGCGCATGGACATGCGGGCTTTTACCGCGCGCTTCGGTTTCGCCATGCGCCCCTGGCAGGAGGCGGCAGCCGAAACAATTGCCCGTTTACTACGATGATGGTTGCGATGTCCGCGCCGGGCGAAATACCTGCTTGCGCCGCTGGTGATTTCGTAGGAGACTCTGGCCCGGCGAGAGTGGGCGTAGAGCTGGAATGGGGTCGGTAGCTTGGCGTTACTTCCCGAAATTGTGCGGCGTGCCGTCAGAGCCAGGCTGGGTGGTGCCATCTCCCTGGCTGGGCGGGCCCAAAAGCAGCTTCCGTCGATATCGCTCTATTTCACGGATCCCCTGTCCGATCTGATCGGCGCCGATGCAATGGATATCGGCCGCCCGATCCGCAAGCTGTCGCGGACGGTTTTCACCTGTGGGCGCTCGGCCATCGTGGTGCGCTATGCCGGCAGGCGCGAACTGTCCGAACTCAAGGCCAACAGGTTCGAGCGCATCTATCTGCTCATCGACGACGATCTCGACTCGCTCAGCGAGGGCGACGGCTTGCCGGTGGATTACCGCAGGCGTCTGGTCAGTTATCGAGACGGACCCTTCCAGCGCTTGCTCGATCTGGTGACCGACGTGGTGGCGCCATCGGAGAATATCCTGGCCTTCTACCGGCGCAAGCGCGCCCTGAAGCTCGATCCCGCCCAATGCCACCAGGCCGGTGCCCTGGTGCATCACCACGCCGTCAAGCCTTTCGACATCGTGTTCGCCGCGACGCGTTCGCATCTGCAGGATCTGGGGCACATCGCGCCGGCCCTGGCCGAGGTGCTGCGGCAGCGTCCCGATGCCAGGCTCACGACGTTCCTCAACGGCCATGCGCCGCGCTCCCTGCGCCTGCTGTCCAACGCCATTCACCTGCCGATGATGGAGTGGACCCGCTACCGCGCCTTCGTGGCCGAGAACCGCTTCCATGCGGCGATCGCTCCGGCCCTTGACACGCCGTTCAACCGGGCCCGCTCGATCAGCAAGCTGCACGACCACGCGGCCTTCGGTGCCGCCGGACTCTACAGCCATCAGCAGCCCTTCGACCGCATCGTGGCCGACGGCAAGTCCGGCCTGCTGCTGTCGAACGATCCCTATCACTGGCGTGACGCGCTGCTCGATCTGGCCGACCGCCGCGACCGGACGCTGAAGCTGGCCGATGGCGGTCAGGTGCTGTCGCAAACGCTTGGCGACATGCGCCGCGTGCGTAATTTCTGGCTGCGCGAACTGCAGCTTGCCTGAGGCGCGTCAAGCTTCCGTTAACCCTGTCCGGCCCAATGGCTGTTGCAAAAATATCAGTGGCTTAAGCTTTAACCCCTAAGCTTTCCGGCGGGGGAACCGGCGGCCTTGCCCCCAATGGCGGTAATGGGTTATCAAGGCGCGCGTTTGAGTAGAGTAATACCGGGACCAATGGCAGGTGGAATGGCTTGAGGCCGCGGTGAAGCGTAGAGGGGATTTTTGCGCCACATGAAGACCTCGATGGTCCGGCAGTTCTGCCTTTGCCTCGCGCTCCTCTTGTTGGCTGGCTGCTCGGGCATCCCGCGCGCCGGCCCGCTTGAAAAATCGATCACCGAAGAATCGGCGGATCTGGCGGGTTTCACGCTGATCGAGATGTCGGCGAATACGGTGGCCGAGTATCGCGTTGCGTCGGCCGCCGATACGGCCGGGACCGTGGGCGTGCCCGGCGCTCCCGAAATCAACATCTCCCCGGGCGACGTGCTGCGCCTGCGGATTTCCGAAACCAAGGAGGGCGGCATATTCGCGCCGCTTGCTTCCGGAGGCACGTCCTTCGACAGTGTGCGCGTCGATCACAAAGGCGACGTCACCATTCCCTATGTGGGCCGCGTCAAGGTCTTGGGGCTCAATCTGCAGCAGGTCGAGGAACGCCTGCGTTCCCGGCTGACGGGCGTCACCTTCGAGCCGCAGGTCTATGCCGAGCTGGTGTCCGGCCGCGGCTCCAGCATCCTGGTCTCGGGCGAGGTCAAGGCGCCAGGCCGCTTCTCGCTTCTCGATGGGCCAATGACAATCATCGATGCGGTCGCCAAGGCGGGCGGCGCCAACAAGCCGCCCCATCAGATGGACGTGGTCATCAGGCGCGGCAAGACGCTGACGCGCATTCCCCTGGCCAGCGTGATGAGCGGGCGCAATCAGCCCCTGCGCACCGGCGATGAGGTGACGCTCGAAGCCAATACCAAGGTGTTCAACGCGCTCGGCGCCATCAAGTCGACGGGGCAGCTGGAGTTCAACAAACTGTACCCGACGCTGCTCGACGCGCTGGCCCAGTTGGGCGGCCTCGACAATACCAATTCGAGCTCGACCGGCGTCTTCGTCTTCCGCCTGCGCGAGCCCAGGGCCTGGCTCGACGCCGACAATCATTGGCAGGAAGGCCCGGTCATCTTCAAGTTCGACATGACGAAGCCTGAGATGATGTTCATCACCCAGGCTTTCGGCGTCAGGCCCAACGACACCATCTATGTCACCAACGCGCCATCGGTCGAATGGACGAGGTCGCTATCGCCCATCGCCCAGACCATGGCGACGATCCAGGGCGGCATCGGCCTCGGCAAGACCGTGATCGACATCATACCGCCCTAGTATCGGCGGGGAGACAGCATATGACCATTTGCGTGTTCGGCAGCATCAATATGGATGTGACCGCCTATCTGGAGCGCCTGCCAAGGCCGGGCGAAACGCTGCATGGCCGTGAGTACAAGCTGGGCCTCGGCGGCAAGGGTGCCAATCAGGCGGTGGCGGCACGGAAGCTCGGCAGTGACGTGCGCTTCGTCTGCCGCCTTGGCCGCGACGATTTTTCGGAAAGCGCGCGGCGCGAACTGTCCTCCTATGACGTCGATCTGTCGCTGGTGGCGGAGGATGCGGCGGGCGCCACCGGCATCGCCATCATCAATGTGGGCGAAGGTGGCGAGAACGCCATTTCGCTCATCGGCGGCAGCAATCTGAAGATGGATTTGAGCGACGTGGAGCGGGCCCGCGCCGCACTTGAAGCGGCGGATGTCCTGTTGCTGCAACTCGAAGTGCCGCTCGGCCCGGCGCTTGCCGCCGCGGCCATCGTGCGCGCCCATGGCGGCCTGGTCATCCTCGATCCAGCACCCGCCCCCAAGGAAGGGCTTTCGGCGGATGTCTTGAAGGCCGTCGACATCATCACCCCCAACGAAACCGAGGCGGGCCTGATTCTCGGCTGGCAGCCGGCCGGATTGGAAGAGGGCCTCAAGGCCGCGAAGGAATTGCGGTCCAGAGGGGCCGGCACGGCGGTGGTCAAACTGGGGGCGCGCGGATTGGCGGTGGCTTCAGAAGGGCTTGAAGCCATCCTGCCCGCCTTCAAGGTCACGGCTATCGACACGGTGGCGGCGGGCGACAGCTTCAACGGGGGCCTCGCCCACGCGCTGGAACAGGGCAGGCCCATGGCGGAGGCCCTGCGCTATGCGTCGGCCTGCGGGGCGCTGTCGACGACGAAGAAAGGCGCCTCGGCGGCGGCGCCAACGTCAGCCGAAGTCGAGGCGTTTCTGGCGGCGCATTGAGCGGCATGCCGTGCCGCTCACTGCCCCGCGTCCTTCACCTTGTTCATGGCGTCGCCCAGGATCGCCGCGGCGCCCTCCAGACCGCCGCCCGTCACCACCGTGTTGGGCACCAGTTTGCCCATCAGGGCAACGAGGCTCGGTTCGCGCTCCAGTGAGCTCAGCACCTTTTCCAAGGCCTGCAGCATGGCCACACGGTCCTGGCCCAGCACATTGGCCTGAGCCGACTGGCCCTTGGCGATTTCCTCGAGATATTGCCGCTCGGCGCGGCCAAGGGCGGCGCGTTCGTCTTCGCGCTGGTTGGCGACCTGAACGGCAATTTGCGCGGCGACGAGGCGCGGCTGTTCGTTGGCCGTGGCGCGGGCCTGTTCGGTTTCGATCCTGACCTTTTGCGCCTCGGTCTCGCGCTTGTAGGCTTCGCCCAGCTGGTCGGCCAATTGCTGGCGCAGGCGGGCGATGAGGATTTCCGGCGGGATGGCCGGTTCGCCAAGCCGGATCTCCTTGATCTCGACGCCGGCCTTGCGGGCCTCCTGTTTGATCTGGTCTTCGATCGTGTCCTCGATCGCCTCGCGGTTCTCGATCAGGTCGAGCACGGTGGTGGGCCGGTAGTCGTAGCCCACGATCTTGCCATCCTGCTTCTTCGGAATGCGGATCGAAGAGCCCGCCACATTGCGCACGATGGAGCGGATCAAGGGGGTGAGAATGCGGTGTTCGATTTCCTGGATGCCGCCGACCGAACCCGCCACGATGGGCGCGTTCTCGGGCGCCACCTGGGCCACGACGCGGAGTTCCTGCGGGATATCCCAGCCCTCGACCTTGACGAAGACGGCGCTGTCGACGGCGGCGGCCGGCACCGCCACCTCGACGGTGCGCTCGGATTGCTGCAGATTGCCCTGCTGGTCGATGGACAGGTCGATGATGCGGCGGCGGTAACCGCCCTTGTATTCCCAGGTCTGAACGCGGGTGTCGACGAGCGTCACGTCATAGGCGTGCTTGTTGAGATAATAGGCGCCAGGCAGCAGCGGGTCCTTCCACAACCCGATGCAGCCCCTGGGCACCAGTGGCACCGACAGGGCATCGGCGTCGTGCTGGGCCTCCGAGACCCTGACCATCTCTTCCTTGCAGTTGAGGCCCGGCTGCTGGACGTTGGACTTGACGACGCCGACCTGGCCCGTCGGGATGATGGTGGCCGAGGTTTCCTGGTCGACGCGGATATCGAAAAGATACTGATTCATGCGGTAGGAGCCGGGCTTCAGCACGGTTTCCTGGGGGCCGCGAAAGCCGCCCTGCTCGATGAAGGCCTGGGCCTCGAGCATGGTGGCGAGCTTGTCGTCGGCGATGACGGGCGCGATGAACATGCCCTCCGGCATGGGCGCGCCGTCAAGCGTGGTGATCTGGCCGTAATAGCCTTCCGGCACCTGCACGACGCTCCTGTCCTCGACATCGTAGAGGACATTGAGCAGCGGACGGAAATGGAAACCGGGGCCTAAAATCTCCGCCTGCGGACCCTTCTGTCCTGGGAGCGCGATGATGCGGCCGGGCGGCAGGTCGGAGGCGAGATAGACGCGCTTCAGTTGGCCGACCTTGTCGGCAGGGACCAGCACGAAGGAGGTGGAGGCGAGGAAGGCGACGCCGGCGATGACCATCAGAATGCCGGCGACAGGACCGCTCAGCAAGGTCATCAGCAGCCCGGCGCGCCCGGCCGGAACCGGCTGGACACCGCTCCCTCGCCGGAAGAGCGCCTGCGCCCCGAAGACGATCAACACGAAACCGATGACGACATAGAGCATGGCAAACTCCCGATTCAGGTCCGGCCGTGGCCTGACTATGACGGGTTTTGCGGGGCAATGAAACGACTACCGATGAATGCCTCGCAGAAGCACTTGCCGTTCTGGACTTCGCTCGGCTTCGTTGTCAGATTGGGCTAGGGCCGCCGCCCGGAACTGCTTACCGGCAACGCGAAGGGCGGGGCCGTGCTGAAGGCGCCGTTCGACATTCCGCGGGCGGGGCGCAACGCCATCGTGCGCGACGCGACGGGTGCGGAACTTGGCTGGATGACGCCGGTGGTGCGGGGGTAGAATCCCTGATTGAGGCTTGAGTTCAATCCAAGTACCGTCACCCCAGCGAAAGCTGGGGTCCCGCTTTCTTTGCCCGCACAGAGGAAGCGGGATGCCAGCCTGCGCTGGCATGACGGGTTTTTTTTGGGTTAAATTGTTGACTTGCAAAACTTTACAAGTAAGAAAGAAGACTTGCTACTAGGAATGCGTACTAAGATTTAGGTGGCAAAACGATATTGGTTTTGCGCTGAATATTTACAGTTGTGTACCGTCGAAAACGGTCGGGATTGTCTCTCAAATATTCAGACACAATCGTGCGTACAACTTCGGCCTTGCTCTGGTGGACGTGAGTTGCAATTCGATCCAGAATTTCCATTTCGATGTCTGAAAAGGAAATCGAGATTCTGTTTTTAGATACCATTGCGCGCCACCCAAATTGCCCGAACTTCTTGCGCAACAAATCCAATTCCGAGTAAAATCATGATTTGACTCAGATGGGTGCCGCCCAAAGGAAGAAATTTGAAGTGGAGTAATTCATAGCAAACTTCCAAGCCGACTATCGTCGCTCCTGACAAACGCATTAAGTCCATCTGAACCTCCAATGCTCAGTGGAGCCAAGCTAACACCTGATTGTTAACAGAAAGTTTATAGTGCACCACTTTATTTTGAGTTTGAAACCCTTCTTAGCGTGAGATTGATCCTTCCGCCCTCGTTCAAAAGCGTCGAGGTGCCGGTCAACACGCGGTCGATGCCGTGATAGCTGAGGCGGGACTGCCCGCCCATGACGAGGACGTCGCCCGACGAGAGCTTGAGGGTTTCGGTCTTGCCGCCGCGCTCTGGGCCACCGATGCGGAAGACGGCGGTGTCGCCCAAGGAGATCGAGACCACGGGGGCGGCGAAATCCTCCTCGTCGGCGTCCTGGTGCAGACCCATCTTGGCGCCCTGATTGTAGAAATTGACGAGACAAGCTTCGGGGTCATGGGGATAGCCCGAGAGTTTCCGCCAGATGTCCAGCACCATGGGCGGGATCGGCGGCCAGGACTGGCCGGTTGCGGGGTGGGTGGGCTGATAGCGATAGCCGGCGCGGTCCGAGACCCAGCCAAGACTGCCGAGATTGGTCATGCGCACGCTGAAGGGCCTGCCGGTGCGCGGCATGATGGGGGTGAAGAGCGGAGCTTCGGCCACGGCGGTGCGGAGGTGTTCGACCAGTTCCTGCTGGGCAGGCTTGCCGAGGAAGCCGGGGAAATATTTCAGGCCAGATTGCATCCCCGCTATCTGTCATTGCCGGACGTGTTCCGGCAACCCATTTCCGTTGCGGGCGTGGTAAGCATCGGCCGCCGGAACAAGTCCGGCGATGACAGAGGAGACTGGAGTGATGAAATCCTGCAAGCTGATCCGTAACGCGGGCGAGACCTATCACGGCAAGCAGGGATTTGACTATTTCGCGGGAATTTCGAAGGAGTCGGCTGAGTCCGATGCCATCTGCATGCATTTGCTGACCATCCCGCCGGGCGCCTCGGCAAAGCCGCACTATCACGAGAACCACGAAACGGCGATCTATGTACTGGAAGGCTATTCCGAGATGCGCCACGGTCCCCAACTGGAACATGTCATGAAGATCAAGGCCGGGGACTACGTCTATATCCCGGCTGGCGTTCCGCACCAGCCCTATAACCCGACTGACAAGCCGGTCAGGGCCGTCATCGCCCGCACCGACCCCAATGAACAGGAAAGCGTCGTGCTGCTGGATTGATCCAGCGCAAATCTGCCTGTTTATCCGCTTGATAGGCCTCAAGCCCCTGCCTATATAGCCTCTCGAACGCCGTGCGGCCCTTGGAATCAGGGAGCCAGCGGACCATATGTCAGCATGGAGGCGGCCCCCGACCGGGGCCGGGCGAGCGCCTTGAACAGGGCTTCCCGGAGCTGCCTGCCTATTGGAGGATTGTTATGGCGAAAGTGATTGGTATCGACCTCGGCACGACCAACTCGTGCGTGGCGGTCATCGAAGGAAAAACCCCCAAGGTCATCGAGAACGCGGAAGGTGCCCGCACCACGCCGTC